>CAYXFW010000227.1:0-5350 GCA_964464305.1 uncultured Verrucomicrobiota bacterium | reverse complement strand
GCGCCCTCGATCTTCGCCGCGTAGTACTGACCGAGGCGGGCCATCGCCAGGAGGTCGAGCAGCGTCCGGGCCAGCTCGGCATCCTGCGACTCCGCCGCGGCGGCGTGCAAGGCTGGAAGGGCGTCGAAGACGATGTCCGCATTCTTTCGCAACCCCGAGGCGACCTCGAGCGGCGTTCGGCCGCCGGGGGCGCGGCCGTCGCGCAGGGCGGCGCTCCACGCGCGGATGTCGGCACAACCGGATCCCGGTCGCGTCGCTCCTTCCATGAAGTGTCGAACCGTGATGAATCCGGTGCGGTTCGGATGGCCGCTACAGGTCTCGGGGAACCATTCCGGTCCGGGCGGGGTTTGGTAAAACGCTGTGATGGCGGGAAACACGCGCGATGCGGCGACCCATGCGTTGAGCAAGGGGCGCGCATCGGCGCCGGGGAACCGGCGCCGGACTTCCGCAAGAAGCACATCGTCGGAAAGGTCGGGATCGTACCCCAGGCGCCCCCAGAGCATGAACGAAAGCCAGTGCTTCACGATCGTCAGGGGCTGGGGGCCTGCGTCCGGGCGCTGAAGGACATCGCGCCCCCATACCGCCCCCTCCGCACCGAGCAGGAAACCGGCGCACCTCTCGGGCCCGGGCATCGAGCGAAGGACGCCGCGCGCATAGGCCGGATCGGCCCACCTGAAACTGGAGATGTCGTCGGTGCGGACCACGATCCATGCCCTGCGGCCGGCACGGCCTTGCGACGGAACGGCGGGCATCGTGTCGGGAACAGGCCCGGTATGCGCGGCGAAATCCACGGCGAACCCCGGCGCGGCGTCGTCCCCGGGCCGTCGCCCGATGGGGTGGATGTCCCCCGTCGGCGCGAGCCAGTACGCCTCGATGCCCCGCGCGTCGGCCATGTCCATCACAAGACGCCAGAATGTCGCCTTCTCCGCGGCGGGAATCCGCTTCACGATTTCCGGCTCTGCGTCTCCGCCGGTCGCGTCTTCGGACGGAAGGGGCGCGCGCCAGACATCGTCGAGCGGGGCCGCCTCGGATCCGCCCAGCCCCACCATGGAGCGGAAGGGGTCCGGGTGGAAGAGCGCGAGCGCGTTGAAGCGGTACCGCGCCATGGCGTCGAGGAACGCGCGCCAGAAATCGGGGCTCCACATCTCCAGAACGTTGGCGTACGCCGCATCGCTGGGTTCGGTGCCACCCGGGGTTCGCGCATCGAGCGGAATGTTGAGGCGGATGCCGCGCCGCTCGATGTGCGGTGCGCGATCGCGGTCGGCGAACGAGTCGAGAGTCCCGTGTCCGGCCGCCTCCGCCAGGTCCAGCATCCCGTACATCGCGCCCGTGGCATCCGCGCCGAGAACGGCCAGCAGCGAACCGCCCGATGCGGTGGAACGGCGGATTGCGTAGGACTGCGCGCCGGTCTCCGTCGGGGGCCGGACGCGGAGAAATTTGGCAATGCGCGCGGATTGGGCCGAGTCCGGGGCGACCGCGATGCGCAATGCCGCCGGCTCGGAGCGGACGGCGGATTCGAGGGTTGCAGCCGACCGCAGGCTGACCGCATGCCCGGCCTTCTCGAGCGCCGCGCGCAGTTCCCCGGTCGCCCAGCGAAGACGCGGCGCGGTCCCATCGACGAAGATCTGAACCGGCGGCGCGGGCGCCCGCACCTGCGCCCCGGCGGAGGCCAGAGCCGATGCAACGACTCCCACCGCGACCCCCGACCCCATGAACGTCTTCCACATGTTCGCCACGGTACTCCCTCCCGCCTCGCGGGGAAAGGTCCGGGGTCGCCTCATGCGGTGGGCGGCACGATGGCGCCGTGGGCGGCGAGGACCATGCGGAGGTCGGCGAGCGGGACGCGGCCCGGGGTGGTGCCGAGCTTGGCGGCCAACGCTGCGGCGGCGCCGGCGGCCTGGCCCATCGCCATGCTGGAGGCCTGTACGCGCAGGCCGGAATTCGCAATGCGGTCGCTGGAGATGCTCCGACCGGCCACGACGATGTCCCGGCTTCCGCGCGGAATCAGTGCGCCGAGCGGAATCGTCGGGACAATGCCCTCGGCGAGATGCTTTGGCCGGATGCCCTTCTCGTCGTGCAGATCGACCGGGTAGAACGCGTGGGCGATGGCGTCGGGGAAGACCCGGCCGGATGTGTAGTCGTCCGCCGTGACCCTCGTTTCGCCGTCGATCCGGTACGTTTCCCGTACGCCGGTCTCGGGTTGGAGCCGGTCGATCCTGAGGCGCTCGAATCCGGACTGCGCCTTGAGAAACCGGATCATCCGGAGCAGGGACTGCCGCCCATCGACGTTCGCCCGCGAGTGGGTCTCCGAGGTGCTGGAGTCCGCACCGGGCACATGCATGGCGTTCTCGCCGCCGCCGGCGAGGAAGCCGCGGAGGTTGTGGCGGTAATCCGCCGACTGCAGCCGCCCATCGAGGAGCGCCGCCTTTGCGGCCGCGTCGAGCGCGGCCAGATCGAGCGTTGCGATGTCATAGCCGCCGAGCCGGTAGATCAGCGTCCCGGGCTGCGTGACCTCCTCGCGCAGCCGCGGCAGCCCGAGCATGCCGGCCACCGTGGCCCCGCCGGTGCAATCGACGACCGTTCGGGCGGCGATCCCGGCCTGCATGCCCTTTCCGGCCAGACGCACCCTGAAGCCGCCCGCGGGGGAGGCCTCGACGGCAACGGGCGATTCGTAGTAGCGGATTCGCACGCCGGCCTTCAGGCAGGCATCCTCCGCGAGGGCCGCGTAGAGCCCGCCGCAAATCCGCACCTGGTGTTTCCAATGCTGCGGGCCGGTGGGGATTGCGAAGTCGGGGAGGGGATTCCCGCCGAGGGCCGCCGCCTGGGTCACAAGCTCCCAGCCGATGCCCGCGATCACCTGCCGGCCCCAGGCGTGGAAGAGCCCGGGGAGGTCGACGCCCCCGGTCGACAGCGTGCCTCCGAGCTGGCTGCCGGCCTCGACGAGGATCGTCCGCGCCCCGAGACGTCCGGCCTGGATCGCCGCGATCGCGCCGGCCGTGCCGCCGCCGACGACCAGAACGTCGGCCTCGATCAACTTCGACGTGGAAGACCCCGGGGGCATGTCGGTTGCCGCCAGCGTGGGCGCGGCGGCCGAGGCCGCGCCGATGGCGGCGAGGAACGTGCGGCGTGAAACCACGCCCTGCCTGCGGGAGGAGATCGGCTTTCTCATCGTTCGGCTCCGATCCGTGCCATCCGTTCCATCCGTGGTGTCGCGTGGGCCTGGGATCAGTGAAGAATCGCGCCGGCGACCGGGTCGCCGGGCACCGCGAGGTCGATGACCGTCGAAATCGTACGCATCGTGGCATGGTCGGCGAACGTCCAGACGACCTCGTTCTTCGGCGTCACCTCGACCAGGTGCGGGGCCTTGCCGAACTGGCCATGGCCGAGCCAGTTGCTCATCAGCGTGTTTCCATTCGGCAGGCGGTGGAAGCCGGCCATGAACGTGAGCGTGATCCCGGGCAGGTCCCCGTTGGCGACCTGCCAGACCGTCCTGCCCGCGGGATCGACCTCGAAGACGCGGGAACCTCCCTTGAGGTCGCCGCACGCAATCGCCGTGTTCCCATTTGGCAGGCGGACGGCGCTGTGCGGGCCCCCGACGGCCGGAATCTCGCGCACGATCTTGCCGTCCTTGTCGTATTCGCGCACGACCTGGTCGCCGTAATGCGACACGAGATAATGCCCATCCGGGAGCTTGCGCGCGTTGCGGATGTAGGCGTGGCCGCCGTCCTTCCCCTCCGGGAGAAGGCGGATCTCCTTCACGATGCGACCCCCGGGCGCGATCTCGATCAGCCGTCCGGCGTTGCACTCGCCAACGAAGGTCGAACCGTCGGGCAATCGCTGGCAGGCGAAGATCTCGCTCTTCGATTCGTAGCGGAAGACCTCCACCTTCTCCCGCGTCACCTCGAGCACGCCGTGACCGGTGGAGAAGAGGAGGTTCCCGTTGGGCAGGACCCAGAGA
Organism: uncultured Verrucomicrobiota bacterium; assembly: GCA_964464305.1. Taxonomy (GTDB): domain Bacteria; phylum Verrucomicrobiota; class Kiritimatiellia; order PWTM01; family PWTM01; genus VGWF01. The sequence continues at coordinate 1,392 of CAYXFW010000227.1, read as the reverse complement.
TCGTTGCAGTTCTTCGCGGGATGCTCCCATTCGATCTTGCCGTCCGTGCCGACGAGGAAGACCTTGCCCGCGGTGTAGTCCGCACAGGCAAACCGCTTCCCCGTGCCCTCCGCCGCCCCGGCGGTCATCGCCGCGGTCAGGAGCCCCGCCGTCATCGCCGCCCAGGCCGATCCATGTTTCATCGTTCTCTCCGCGGTTCGTCGCGCCATCCGCCTACTTCTGCTCTTCCTTCACTGTCCCCGAGTCCTTTGCGACCGGGCGGGCGGCGGGGTCGCGGTCGAATTCGAGCTTCACGACCATGACCGTATTGGCAAGCTCATTGGCGGGGAGGCCGCGCAGCCGGAGGTAGGCCTTCTGCTCGGTGTGCTCGCTCGGGACCATCGCAACTTCGACGCCGGCCGGCTTCCCGGTGTTCAGAAGCGTGGCGCGGACCGGAAGCGTTGCGATCGGCCTCAGCTTCACGGCGTCGCCGGCGGGATCCTTGTGCAGGTGCACGTAGACCGTGTTGGCGCGGCGCGTCAGCAGGACGTTGCGGTTCGAAGTGAGTGGCGAGGCGGGACGGACGCCCTCCAGGGCCTCCTTCACCCGGCCGTACCACGTCCCGATGCGCCGGAGGATCGCGGCGGACTCCTTAGGGATGACACCCTCGGCGTTCGGCCCCACGTTGAGCAGGTAGTTCGCGCCGCGCGCGAGGTAGGCGTCGATGCTGCGCATCAGATGCCGGTCGGTGTAGAAGTCCTCGCCGACGCGGTACCCCCAGCTTTCCATGCCCACCGACTGGCAGGCCTCGATGAGGCGGTCGAACCCCGCGGCCTCGCCGGACTTCTGGTCGTAGTCGCGCTCGGGCGTCCCGAAGTCGCCGTCGTCAAAGCCGCGGTTGTTGATGACGGCCTTCGGCTGGAGCTGGCGGATCATCGCATTGATGGACGGGTCCACGTGCTTCGGCACGTTCATGTCCCACCAGAAACCGTGGATTTCGCCGTAGTTCATGCACAGCTCGCGGACCTGCGCCCGGAGAAACTCGAGGTACTTCATCCAGTCCGGCGAGTCGCCCGGCTGCGGCGGCAGCTCGTGGTGGCGTCCCTCGTTCGGGTAGTTCGGCTGGTTCCAGTCGGCGATGGAGTAGTAGAGGCAGAGCGGCACGCGTCGCCGGTGGCAGGCATCGGCGAGTTGCCGCACGATGTCCTTTCCGTACGGCGTGTTCATGGTGTTGAACGGGGTCTGCTTCGTATCCCACAGGCAAAAGCCGTCGTGGTGTTTCGTCGTAAGGCAGATGTATTTCATGCCCGCCGCCTCGACGAGGTCCAGCCATGCGTCGGGGTCGAACTTCACGGGATTCCACTGCTTCGCGAGCTTCCCATACTCGGCGCGCGGGACGCGTGCGCGCCACTG
>CAYXFW010000226.1:0-5352 GCA_964464305.1 uncultured Verrucomicrobiota bacterium | reverse complement strand
GCCCAGTTCGCGGGCGAACTGTTCCAACGCGCGGCGGTCCACGAGCGTCGCGGCGTCCGACGGTGCGAACGACTTCAGCAACTCCGCCCCGCCGATGCCCATCGCATCGAGCAGGAATCCCGCCGTCCGAATCCGCGCTGTCGCATCCGCGGGCGAGACCGCCCGTACGTCGAGGGTCCCGCTGCCATCGCGCGCGACGCGTAAATTCGCCGTTCCATCCACGCAGCCCGTGGCCGCAAGGGCCAGCAGCAATGCCACCGCCAGCCTCTGCCACCGAGTTTCCAAGGTTCGGAGATTCACAGGTTCAGGGGTTCCAAGGTTCGGAGCTTCCGGATCGAGGGCTCACACGGAGACGCGAAGGTGCAGGGAGAACCGGCCGTTTCATCGTTCGTCCTTCGCTCCCGACTCCCTACCCCCCGTTTTCCGCGGCCTTCAGCAGCTCCGGCAGCGTGACGTTGCCCTCGTACAGTGCGCGGCCGGCGATGGCGCCCCAGAGGTTCGGGCGGCCGAGGCGGCGCAGGACGGTCACATCGTCGGCCGTCGTCACGCCGCCGGAGGCGATGACGCGGCAGGCGACGGCTTCGCAGGCCTCGTCCATGGCCGCCGCATTGACGCCCTGAAGCATACCGTCGCGGCTGATGTCGGTCACGATGAGCGTCCGCACCCCCGCGGCCTCCATGCGGCGCGCGAGGTCGACCGTGCGCACGTCACCGCCCTCCGTCCAGCCGCGGACCTGGACGATGCCGTCCTTCGCATCGATGCCGACGGCCAGCCGGTCGCCGATCCACGCCGCGAGGCGCCGGGCCTCCCCGGGGTTCGAGCACGCGCGGGTGCCGAGAATGACGCGGGCGGCCCCGGCATCGAGGGTCGCCTGGATGTCGGCATCGGTCCGCAGTCCCCCGCCGACCTCGACCGGGATGCCCGCGGCCTTGGCGATGTCGGCGATCAGCGCGGTATGGACGGGCCGTCCGGCGAAGGCGCCGTCGAGATCGACGACGTGAAGCCACGTCGCGCCCTGTTCCGCCCAGCGGCGCGCGACGGCGACCGGATCGCCCTCGTAGGCGGTTTCCTCGTCGGCCCGGCCCTGCCGCAGCCGGACGCACCGTCCTCCTCGAAGATCGATGGCCGGCAGGATCGTCAGCGGGATCACGCGCCGGCCTCCCGCTTCTGCGTCAGGGCGCCAAAGTTCCGGAGCATCTGCAGGCCGGCCGCCTGGCTCTTCTCCGGGTGGAACTGGACGGCAAAGGCGGCGCCGAGGCGGACCGCGGAGCAGTAGTCGAGACCGTACTCCGTCGCGCCGGCCATGACCGCGGGATCCGACGGGGCGGCGTAGTACGAATGTACGAAGTAGAAGAACGACGCGTCCGGAACGCCTTCGAACATCGGATCCCCGGGCCGTGTCTGGCGGACGCGGTTCCAGCCCATCTGCGGCACTTTGCGGACGGGATCGGCGGGGAAGCGGCGGACGGTGCCCCGCAGCACGCCCAGTCCCGCGGCACCGGGGGATTCCTCGCTCGACTCGAACAGCGCCTGGAGGCCGACGCAGATGCCGAGGAAAGGACGGTCCGCCGCGATCCACGCCTTCAGCACGGGGCTGAACCCCCGCTGGTGCAGGTGCTCCATGCAATCCCCGAACGCGCCCACGCCCGGCAGGATCACGGCGCGGCAGGCGGCCAGTTCCGAGGGGTCGGCGATGACCTCGGCCCGCAGGTCGAGAAACCGGCAGGCGTTGGCGACGCTGCCGAGGTTGCCCATTCCATAGTCGACGATTCCGATCACGGCATGAATCCTTTCGGCGGAGCGGACGGGGCGGTCAGATCGCGCCCTTGCTCGACGGCACACCCGACACCCGCGGATCGCGGGCGCAGGCCATGCGCAGGGCGCGGGCGAGTCCCTTGAAGACCGACTCGTAGGCGTGGTGCGGCTCCTGCCCGTACAGATGCGCGATGTGCAGGTTCATGCGCGCCTGCGTGACGAAGGCGCGGAAAAACTCCTCGATGAGCCCGACGTCGAAGTCGCGGATCCGCTTCTTTCGATTCGCGATCTCGTAGACGAGGAAGGGGCGACCGCCGAGGTCGACGGCGACCATGCTGAGCGACTCGTCCATCGGCAGCAGGCTCTGGCCGTAGCGCGCGATCCCCTTGCGGTCGCCGAGTGCCTGGTTGAGCGCGTCGCCAAGGACGAGGCCGAGGTCCTCCACCGTGTGGTGGTAGTCGACCTCGAGATCGCCGCGCGCCTTGACGGTCAGATTGAACAGCGCGTGCTTGGCCAGCAGGTCGAGCATGTGCGACAGGAACGGGATCCCCGTGTCGATGCGATAGACGCCCCGGCCGTCGAGGTTCAGCTCGACGGCGATCTGCGTCTCCCTGGTTTCCCGGACCACTCTCGAACGTCGTGCCTTCATGTCGCAATCGCCCCCGCGGTAAGTCCTGACCATTCTACGCCATGAGCCGGCGTACCGGAAGAGAAACCGGACGAGAATCCTCTCGCCGCTGCCCCCGGAATGGCGGTATCGTCCGGCCTTCGGGAGATCGGAGCGGAGCCGGTACGACCGGCCGGAACGGGGCGGTGGATGGAACGGCGCATTGCGATCGTCTACGATTACATGACGCAGATGGGCGGCGGGGAGCGCGTCATCCGGGAACTCCATTCGGTGTTTCCCGATGCCCCCATCTATACGGTCGTCTACGATCCGAAGGCCCTTCCGGCGGATTTCCGCGACATGGACATCCGGCCGTCCTTCCTCGACCGGTTTCCCCTCGCCCACCGGAAATTCGAGATCTATCTCCCGTTCTACGGGTTCGCCGTGGAGCAGTTCGACCTGCGCGGCTACGATGTCGTCCTGAGCGTCAGCACAATGGTGGCCAAGGGGATCAACACCGGCCCGCGGACCTGCCACGTCTCGCTCTGTTTCACCCCGATGCGCTGGGCGTGGGATCTGTATCACGCCTACCTCGACGAATTGCGCGGGCGCTTCTGGATGCGGGCGGGCTTCCGCATCTTCAGCCACTACTACCGGATCTGGGACGTCGCCTCGGCCTCGCGCGTCAACTACTTCCTGGCCGGATCCACAGTTGCCGGTCGCCGCATCCGGAAGCACTACGGCCGGGACTCGGACGTCCTCCATCCCCCCGTCGACACCGACCGCTTCACACCCAACGGATCGCCCCCGGAAGACTTTTTCCTGGTCGTGTCGCGCCTCGTTCTGGCCAAACGCATCGACATCGTCGTCGCCGCGTTCGCGCGCATCAAGGCGCGGCTGATTGTGATCGGCACCGGCGAGCGGCTGCCGGTCCTGCGGCGCAAGGCGACGCCGAACGTGACGTTCCTCGGTTTCCAGGACGACGAGGTCGTGCGCGACCACTACCGCCGGTGCCGGGCGCTGCTCTTCCCAGGCGAGGAGGATTTCGGCCTCACGCCCGTCGAGGCCCAGGCCTCGGGGCGGCCGGTGATCGCCTACGCCGCCGGCGGCGCGCTGGAGACGGTCGAGGACGGGGTCACCGGCGTCCTGTTCCACGAGCAGACACCCGAGGCGCTGGCGGACGCCGTGGCGCGTTTCGAGACCCTTCGCTTCGACTCCGACCGGATCCGGCAATCGAGCCTTCGCTTCGGCCGCGAACGCTTCCGGACCGAGATCCGGGACTATCTGAACCGGAAATACGACGACTACATGCAGGCGTTCTTCGGCGATCCTCCGCCGCCTGCTTCGGGTCGGACCGGGAGTTGAGGACGTGGATCTTCCCTCCATCTCGCCGTCATCCTCAACGACGGAACGGAATCACCTCTATGGGTCCGGCCTTCGGCATGCGGCGTGGTGCCTCCGGCGGTTCGGCTGGCGACGGATGCTCGCCAAGCCCGTCCACATGGCCATGGCCCCGCTGATGACCGGCATCGCCCGCCCGGGACGCTTCACCGTCCGCGGGGAGACCCACGACTTGTTCCACCATCGCTACAACACCACGTGGGTCAATGAGCGCGCGGTCGAGATCCCGGTGGCGCGACGGTTCCTCGAAGGCCGGGCGGGCAGGATCCTGGAAATCGGGAACGTCATGGGGCACTACGGTCCCGCGGACTGGGATGTGGTCGACCGCTTCGAACGTGGCCCGCGCGTACACAACTGCGACGTGGTGGCGTTCCGGCCCGAGATCCCCTTCGACACGCTGCTATCGATCTCCACGATCGAACACATCGGGTACGACGACGAGGAGACCGACTCGGGCGGGCGGATCCTCGCGGCCCTGGCGCATATGCGGGAGGCCTGTCTCGCGCCGTCCGGCCGCATGCTGGTGACGGCACCGCTGGGGTACAACCCGTTTCTCGACGAGCTCATGTTCGCAGGGCGCCTCGGATTCGACGAACAAGTCTTCGTCCGGCGGACCGGACGCTGCGCATGGCGGGAAGTGCCCGGGAGCGGGGCCGCCGGCGCGAAATACAATTCGCCCTTTCCCTACGGCAATTGCGTGATGTTCGGCCACTATCGGAAACCCGGGGAGGCACGCCCTGCACTCCGCTGATTTCCTTGCGATCGCCACGCTGACTCCGGCCGCAGCGCTTTTGCTCGCGGTGCTGATCGGGTGGGGCCGGATCGTCCGTCGCGTGCTGTCCGATGACGAAGGTGGTGGTTGGCCGGTCGACGTCTGGGCGGGGTGGGCCGCGGGCACGGTGTTCCTCCAGCTCTGGCATTTCGCCCTTCCCGTCGACTGGCGCGCAGCCGTGGTTGTGGGCCTGGTCGGTCTGGCCGGGTGGATGCTGCGGCGGCGCCCCGCGTCCGCAGAGATCGCGCATGCCTTCGCAACGGGGGCGGTCTGTCTGGTCCTGTACGCCCTGCTCGTCCGCCACTCGCGGAGCAATCCCTCCGTCTACGACGCGGGCATGTACTACTACCAGGCGATCCGCTGGATCAACGAATACCCGGTCGTGTTCGGGCTCGGGAACCTGAACCTGCAGTTGGGGATCACCCAGACCTATTTCCTCTGGGCCGGCCTGCTCAACCTCCACCCGGTCTGGCGCGGTGGGTTCATGGTCATGAACTGTCTGGCACTCGTGATCGCCATGGCTCCGGGTGTCCAGACCGTGCTCCGCCTGCGACACCCCGACCCGACGCCGGATGCGCTCGGGATCCTGCGAATTTTCTCCCTGCCGGTCTTCGTTGCCTTCGCCATGAACGACGGCGCCACGAACCCGTCGCCCGACATTTTCGCCTGGATCCTGTGCGTGGTGGCCTTTGAGCAGGCGGCGGTCTGGCTTCAGACCGCAAAGGTGACCTCGGGTCGGGACCTGCGCCCCCCGTACGTTCTGGTGCTGATCTGCGCGGCGCTTGTGACCGTGAAGATGAGCATGCTCGTCTACTGC
>CAYXFW010000225.1:0-5371 GCA_964464305.1 uncultured Verrucomicrobiota bacterium | reverse complement strand
CCCCTGGATGGACGGCAATGCGGAGGAGGTCTCCCGCCGCGTTTCCAAGCTGGTCCAGGCCCGCTACGAGGCCCAGTCCGACGGAAGCCCCCACCCCGCCCAGCTTCCGCAATCCCTCGCCGCCGTCGCGATGGGCAACCCATTCCGTGAGCCGACGGCTCCCGCCGGGAGACCCTGGCCCGCGTGGTACGGGGCGCTCGCCCGGTTCTTCCAGAGCGGATCGGCTCTGGCCTCGGGCAAGATCGACGAGGGTCTCGGCCATCTCGACGCCTATCTCGCCCTCCCGTCGGCCGACCCGAAATGGCCGGCCGGACTTCAGCCCACAGCCCGGAATCTCCGTCAGAAGGCGGTCGACTGGATGGCTGCGTGCAAGGCGCTGGATGCGCGGATCAAGCAGGGCCAGGGCGAGGCCGTCATCGGCGAATTGCGAACCCGGCTGCTCGAAGGCAAGGACGGTCTCCTCAAGTCCGATGTGAAGCGCCAGATCGACGAGGCGAAGAAGAAGCACGAGAAGTGGAAGAAGGACGAAGTTGTGCGCCTCAAGAAGGATGAGGAGGCGCGGAAGAAGACCGAGGCCGCCGAACTCCGGAAGAAGGCCGAAGCCGACCTTCAGAAGGTCGCGGCCTACCGGACCTCCCTGCCCGGATGGATGGCGCGCCGGGATTTCCGCGGCGCACTGGACGCCGCACGCGCGCTCGAATCCGGTTTCGGCGAGGGAGATGCGAAGACGGCCGCAAAATTCTGGGTCGAATCCACCGACACGCTCAACTCTCTCCGCGAGTTCCTCGGTGCGCGGATCAAGGCGGCGCCCATGCGCGGGCCGGCCGCCAAGCGGGAGTTCGGCGGCGATATCATCGCGGCGTCCGCTTCAGGCATCCTCATCCTGTTCGGCGGCGGCGCGGGCACCGCCGAGCGCTCATGGGACAGCCTTCAGCCGCGCGCCTTCGCCGATCTCTGCGCCCACTACATCCAGCAGGCCGACGAGGCCGACAAGGCGCGCTTCGCAGCGGCCATGGCCGTCTACACCTTCCACACCCCGAATCTTCGCCCGATGGCCCAACCGCTGGCCGCCCTCGCCATTCGCGCCCAGCCGGCCCGGGAGGAAGCATTCAGAAAATACGTCCCGGATCTCCTGCCGCCGGTGGAAACGAAGCCGAAATAGGCCCATCCGAGGGTTGAGGGATGAAACCCGAAACCTGAAAGAAGAGGGAGACCGCAGAGCCGGAGGTCGGAGCACCGAGACCGGACGTCGGGAACCAGCCCTCATCCTTCTTCTTCCGCCGCCCGCTTTCAGGCTTCAGGTTTCATCCCTCAGCCTTCTTCTCCTACTGGTTGTTCCACCAGCCCCAACCGTCCACGGCCCTGACCTCCGTGCTGTACAGGGATTCCTCCTTGCCGCTCGGAGTCCGCGCCCGCCAGTCCATCGCCCGCGGGTTCTTCCACACGCCGCCGGTGCGCGTCTTCGCCTCGAACGAGATGACCGCGCCGTCCGCCGTGCCCACGTTGGCCCGCCGGTTGTGCCATGCACCCATCCGGTCGGTGTCCAGATGGAACGGCTGCATGAAACCGGCGTTCAGATATTCCGCGGGATCCTCCTCGGTCAGCCACGGACACGGAACATCCTCCATGCCCGCGCCGAAATTCACCCTCGCCCGCGAAGGCATCCGCGTCTGCTTGACCCCGGCAAACACCTCGAACATGACGTAGTCGAAATACCCGTTGCTGCCGGTGCCCGAACGCAGGACGCCCGGCTTCAACCCCGGGCACCGGTACAGCCTGCGCCCCGCCGACCCCCCGCCGATGTAGGCGGCGAGCGAACCCAGCTTGTTCTTGGGCCAGTCCGAGCTGAAGGTCACGTTGTCGGCCGCAACTTCCTTCCCGACGAAACACATCTGCCATTCGTTGGTCGATGACGACCCGCGGCTCCACGCCGACGGCATCAGTTTGTTGTTGTCGGCGGTGAAGACGCTGCCGGCCTTCAGAATGCTGCTCATGTTCACTTTGCACGCAGTCTCCCGCGCCTTGCCGATGGCGGCGCCGAGTTGCGGCACCGACAGCGACATCAGGATCGCGATGACCGCGATGACCACGAGCAGTTCGACCAGGGTGAATCCGTTCGGCCTTCTCATGGGATCACTCCGCTCCCTTCAGCGCCTGGATGGCCTCGTGCTTCCCGCACTTCGGACACTTGAACAGGTCGAGACCGTCGCCCGACCCCTTCACATCGCCGGTGGCGAAGGCGTCGTTCATCTGCTTCGGCGTGAGTTTGAACTCGGTTTGGTCCACGCGGCAGCGGAAAATGTACTCCACGCCCCGCGGGAGCCCCTGAACACCCGAGGCGCGCTGCGAGCAGGACCGGATGCTCCAGACCGCGGTCACGAACAGCACGACGGCCGCCACGATCAACAGGATCTGCTTCATGCCGTCCACGCTACCCGCAATCCGGCCATGCGGCAAGCCCGCGGACACGTCCCAAATCCTCGGCCAAGCCTGGGTACCCAGGAATGAACGATGCTTCGAGTGCCTCCTGCACGGCGCCGACAGAGCGGCGCCCTCCATGACAATCCTCGAGCATCTCTATGGAATGAACCTGGAGGGCCGCGCTCCGTCGCGGCCGTGTCCATGCTCACTTCACGCGGGTGGTCCCCGGATACCACGAGATTAGCCGAGGATTGGGACACGCCGCCGAACGCGCTTTGCTTCCATACCGGCTTTTGGGATACTGGGGGGATGAAGCTCTCTGCATGCATGGCGGCGGTCCTCCTTGGCAGCCTCGGCGCTCCGGCGCTGGACATCGGCGATCAGGCGCCGCCGCTGGACGGCGTGGCCGGCTGGCTCAACGGCCCCGCGGTCAACCCGGCCAAGGCGGATGGGAAGACTGTCCACATCGTCGAACTCTGGGCCACATGGTGCGGCCCCTGCCGCGCCACGGCTCCCCACCTGGCGGAGATGTCCGCCGAATTCAAGGACAAGGGCGTCGTCATCGTTGGGCTGACGCTGGAAGACGAGGCCAAGGTCCGGCCCTTCGTCGAGAGCCTCAAGATCCCCTACCCGATCGCGATGGATCCCGAGAAGAGCACCGCCGAGACGTGGATGAAGGATGTCGACGGCATCCCCCACGCGTTCATCGTCGCGACCAATGGCGTCATCGTCTGGACGGGCCACCCGATGGACGGCATGCGCGAGGCCCTGGTCGACGTGCTCCACGGCACGTACGACCCGGAAAAGAAGAAGAAACGCGAGGAGATGCAGGAAAAACTCGCGCGGGCCATCCAGATGCAGAACTTCGATCAGGCGCTCAAGATCGCCGACGAGATCCTCGCGGGCGATCCGAAACTCATGGAGATTCACCAACTGCGCATCGGGCTCCTGACGGAGAAGCGCGATCTCGAGGGCGTCCGGGCCCACCACCGGAAGATGCTCCAGATCTTCGCCGATGCTCCCAAGGAGTTGAACGATCTGGCGTGGAGCCTCGCGGCGCCGTCGCCCCTGCCCATCGAGATCCGCGATCTCGAGGTCGCCCTGAGCGCCTGCCGCCGCGCCGCCGCCATCACCGAGGGCAAGGATCCGGCGATTCTCGACACGCAGGCGATGGTGTACCACGCCATCGGCCTCACGGACCTCGCAATCGCCACGCAGAAAGAGGCCATCGCGCGGGTGAAGGATGCCGAGATCCGGAAGGACCTGCAGACGCATCTTGCCTACTTCGAGAGCGCCGCGCGCGCCCGGACCGCGGCGGGCGCAACGCCGCCGCCTGCCGCCGCTCCTGCGGCGAAGCCCCAGCCCGCGGTGCCTCCGGTCTCCGCGTCGCCCAACCCCGGAGCCCCGTGATGTCCAGCTCATTCGGCACGCTGTTCCGGGTCGCGACGTTCGGCGAGTCGCACGGGCGCGCCGTCGGCTGCGTGATCGACGGATGCCCGCCGCGGCTGGCCCTCAGCGAGGCCGACATCCAGCCGCAACTCGACCGCCGCCGGCCCGGACAGAGCCGGATCGCGACGCCGCGGAACGAAGAGGACCGGGTCGTCATTCTTTCCGGCGTCGAGGACGGACGCACCCTCGGCACGCCCCTGGCGTTGTCGGTCGCCAATCGCGACCAGCGCCCCGGCGACTACGGAAACCTGCAGGCCATCCCGCGCCCCTCGCATGCCGACTTCACGTACCAGGCCAAGTACGGCGTCCGCGCATCGAGCGGCGGCGGACGCTCCAGCGCCCGGGAAACGATCGGGCGCGTTGCGGCCGGCGCCGTGGCGGAGAAATGGCTGCGCGAGCGGTTCGGCGTCGAAATCGTCGCCTGGGTCAGCGCCGCCGGCGAAGTGGATGCGCCCGAGGCGGACGCCGGACGGATCACGAGGGTGGAGGTCGACGCGCACATCACCCGGTGCCCCGATGCCGCGGCCGCGGCGGCGATGGAGGTTGCGATCCATGCCGCGCGCGAGGCGAAGGACTCCATCGGCGGCGTCGTGTCGTGCGTCTGCCGCGGCGTCCCCGCCGGCTGGGGCGAACCCGTCTTCGGAAAGCTCGAGGCCTGTCTCGCCCAGGCGATGCTCTCGCTGCCCGCGACCAAGGGCTTCGAGATCGGATCCGGATTCGCCGGGGCGCGGATGCGCGGCTCGGCGCATAACGATCCGTTCGTCCGCAAGGACGGAGGACTCGGCACGGCGACGAACCGCAGCGGCGGAGTCCAGGGCGGCATCTCGAACGGCGAGCCCGTGGTCTTCCGTGTCGCATTCAAGCCGCCGGCCACGATCGGACAGGCTCAGCGGACGGCGGATTTCGACGGCAACTCCGCGGTTCTGGAGGCGAAAGGTCGCCACGACCCCTGCGTGGTCCCGCGCGCCGTGCCGATCGTGGAAGCCATGGCGGCGCTCGTCCTCGCCGACGCGGCCCTGGAGCAGCTCGCCCGCGCTGCCGCCACCCGCTGACCCCCGTCACCCCTCCGCCCGAGCCGTGCGCCGGAATCGGCGCAGCTTCACGCCCGCCGTCCGGAGCAGGCGCCTCGCCTGCGCGGAGAATTTGTACGTCTCCTCGTAGACCACCCCGACGATGCCGGCGTTGACGATCATTTTGCAGCACATCAGGCACGGGCTGGTCGTGCAGTACAGCGTGCCCCCCCGCACGGGGATGCCGTGGTAGTCCGCCTGGACGATCGCATTTTCCTCCGCATGGGCGCAGATGCAGTCGCCGAGCCGCTCGCCGGATGCCGCCCCGCTCGCGCAGCGCGGACAACCGCCGTCGAAACAGTTCGGAACGCCGCGCGGAGTTCCGTTGTACCCGGTGGAGATGATCCGCCGTTCATGGACGATCAGCGCCGCGACGCTCCGGCGCGAGCAATTGCTCCGCCGCGCCACCACGTGCGCGATGTCGATGAAGT
>CAYXFW010000224.1:0-5383 GCA_964464305.1 uncultured Verrucomicrobiota bacterium | reverse complement strand
AAGGCACACCCGCGGCAATGCGGGTGACGGAACTGGCCGTTGCGGCCGTAGACGTTCAGCCGGCCATGGGCCATCACCTCCACGGGGTCGGAGTCGATCCACCAGTTGAGTTCGTCGAACTGGTGCGAGGCCTTGTGGCAGAGGAGCGTCCCGGAGTTCTTCTGGATCGCATGCCAGCGGCGGAAGTAGTCGGCGCCGTGACTGCGGTTGAGGAACTCGTCGTAATTGACCTGGTAGATCTCGCCGATCTCGCCCGCCAGCAGGAGTTCCTTCATCTTCATGGCGCTGTTGCTGTGACGGACGTTGAACGTGACCGTCAGGTCTCGCCCCGTCTTCTTCTGCATGTCGCGGATCGCCCGCGCCTGGTCGGCCCGGGTGCACAGGGGCTTCTCGCAGATCACGTCGCACCCCATCTTCATCGCCTGGCAGACGTACGGCGCGTGGACGCCGTCGACCGTCGTCACGATCACGGTGTCCGGCCGCGTCGTCCGGACCATCTCCTCGAAGTCGGTGAACGTGGGGGCGGTCGTGCCGATCAGCTCCCGGGCGACCTTCGACCGGTCGGGGTTGATGTCGCACAGGCCGACAAACTCCAGAAGGTCGGCGTAGTCCTTGACCAACGGCGTGCCCCACATCCCGATCCCGCGGCTGCCCGTGCCGACCATGGCCAGTCGGCGTTTGCCCGCCACCGCATTCGCGGGAGCGCGCACCGCAAGGCCGAACGCGCCCAGCGCGGCGGCCGAGGCCACGGCCTGCTGGAGGAACCTGCGGCGGGGAAGACCTTGGGCAAACTCGCTCATCGCTGCCTCCGTGCGGGAGGGGCCCCGGCGGCCGCCCGCATTGACCGTCCGTTTCGTCGACCCGAATGCTCCGGCATCGAACCACACTCCTCCGATACCGGTCAAGCCATGTGTGATATTCTGGAGGCATGAAACTCGCGATTCTTGGAATGCTGGCGGCGGGGGCGGCGGCCGGTGCGGAGATGAAGGCGCTGCCCTCCGGCGGCGAGGGATGGTTCGGCGATCCGCTGATCTGGCAGTTCCGGCCCGCGGGCGTCGGGTGCGCGACGTCGAACGGGCACGGACTCGCCGTCTACGAGGCGGCGCCGCTCTCGTCGGACGTCGCGGTCGAGGCGGTGTTCACGCCGCGCGCAGCGGCAGGCGACGGATGGAGCGTCGCGGCCGTGGCGATCGTCGACGACGCAAGCAACTTCTGGCACGTCGCACTGGTGCAATCGCCGCCGCAGGACGGCCTCCGGCCGCGCGTCGAGCTGTGCGAGATGCGCAATGGCCGGTGGCTCGCGCAGGACAATCTGAAGGTGGAACTCGACGAGCGGTCGCCGCAATCGTGGACCTTCGGCGCGCCCTACCGCCTGGGTCTGGCCCTGGATGCGGGGGGCGTGACGGGGACGGTCGCCGGACCGGACGGGACCGTGCTCCTCCGCCGGCGGTACGCCTTCACGAGCCCCGCGGTCACGCGCGGCAGGCCCGCCCTGCGAAGCGGGGGAATCGGCGGCGGATTCCGGGAGATCCGCGCCGCATGGGGCGCGGCCATCGAGACATCCGTCGCCGCACCCGTGTTCCCCGCCTATGCGTCCGACCGGTTCGTGCCGCAGGTGAACGACACGCCGACCGGTTTCTTCCGCGTCGTGCAGAAGCCCGACGGACGCTGGTGGACGATCGACCCGCTGGGACGCGGCGTCGTGCTGCTCGGCGTCGACCACGTGACCTTCAGCGGACATTGGTGCGAGAAGCTCGGATACCACCCGCACGGACGGAAGAACGAAGCGAAGTACCCGAACCGCGACGTATGGCGCGAGGAAGCCCTGGGCCGTCTGAAGACTTGGGGATTCACGATGCTCGGCGCCGGATGCGACCCGGGGCTCCAGCATCGCGGACTGGCGCATACGGTCTTCCTGAACATCGGCTCGCACATGGCCTCGCTGGGCGACGACTACGACATCACGCCGAACGAACGCCGCCCCTGCTCCGCTTTCCCCAACGTGTTCCATCCCGACTTCGAGGCCCTCTGCCGGCACCGTGCGCGCCGCGACTGCGCACCGAACCGCACCGATCCGTGGCTCTTCGGCTACTTCATCGACAACGAACTGGCCTGGTGGGGGCGCGGCGCGCTGGAGACCGGCCTGTTCGACGCCGTGATGAAGAAGGGGGCGGACCACACGGCCAAGATCGCCCTGAAGGAGTTCGTCGCCGCACGGTGCGACCGGAAGATCGCGGGGTTCAACGAGACTTTCGGCACGCGACTCGCAAACTTCGACGGACTGCTGGCGCTGGACGCATTGCCGGACGCGACGCCGGAACAGCGGACCCTCAAGAAGGCGTTCCTCGCCCACGTCGCGGAGCGCTACTTCTCCGTCGCGTCGCGCGCGATCCGCGACGCCGATCCGAACCACCTCGTCCTCGGCGCCCGATTCGCCGGAACCCGCGGAGCCGACCCCGTCGTATGGGAAACGTCGGGCCGGCACTGCGATGTCGTGACGTTCAATTTCTACCCGATGGCCGACCTCGACGAAGGGCGCGTCTACACGCGGCTGGGCCCCTCGGGCGAGCCCGTCACCGACCACTTCGCGACCTTCCACCGCCATGCCGGCCGGCCCATGCTGATCACCGAGTGGTCATTCCCCGCGCTCGACGCCGGGCTGCCGAGCCTGCACGGCGCCGGGCAGCGCTTCCGCACGCAGCGCGAGCGGACGCAGGCCACGGAACTCTTCGCCCGCACCATGCTGAGCCTCCCGTTCCTGCTCGGCTACGACTACTTCATGTGGGTCGACGAACCGGCGCTCGGGATCACGGCGGTCTTTCCGGAGGACTCGAACTACGGTCTCATCAACGAGGACGGCGCGCCGTACGAACTCCTCACGTCGATGTTCACCCGGCTGCACCGCGAGCCCGGCGCGTGGCGGTTCCAGCCCGCCCCGCAACCGCGGAAAAGGCCGCCCGCCGCTCCGCCGCTTCCCCCCCTGACCGTTGCTCTGGCGGCGGCCGTCCGCGGCGCCGCGCCGGCCGGATTCGTGCGCGAGGGGGACACGTTCTGCGTCGGAAACGCGCGGGTGACCCTGACCGGAGGGCTCGGCCCGGGACCCATGGTGCGCGCCGTGACGCCGGAGGGCGCGGCAACGCCGGTCGGCAGCTACAACGCGATGGTCCACACAGCGGATGAAGCCGGCCGGAATCTCTGGACCGGGGCGCAGACCGTGAAGGCTGTCGACGGATGCGTGACCGGCGGAGTCGCCCTGCTGGAGGTGACGTCCGCCGCGACGGGCGTCCCCTCCGGCCGGACGGCCTTCGAAATCACGCACAGGATTCTTCTGCCCTCCGGCCAGCCGTGGTTCGTCGCCGAGTTCGTGTGCATCCGCAATACAGGCGCCGCGCCGCTGAAACTGAAGGGTCTGTTCTTCCGTTTCGAGAGCGGGATCCGCGGTCTGCCCGCTCCCACGCCGCCCAACCTCTGGGGGGCGCCGACGGCCGATTGCTGGATGGACGAGGCGAGCGGCCGCTTCGTCGGCGCCGTCGCCTCGAAGGACTCCGGGATGCGCATCGATTTCTGGGTCGACAAGGCCGATGGAAGCGCCCATCCCGACGCCCGCTGGGAAATGCCGGATACCGTCGTCACCCCCGGCGCCGTCTTCACCCCGTCGTCGCCCCTTTACCTCGTCGGCATTGCGGGCAGCGGCGGCAACGCGGAGTGGACCCGGGGCATCGGGACCGTCGGAGCGCGACTCCGCGCACGGCCGTAGCTGGACGACGGGTCAGCGGACCGACTGGATCGCCTCGGCGATGGCGTCGCAAACGTAGTCGAGGTTTCCGGGGAGGAGGCCCACGACGTTCGCGCGACCGTCGGCGGTCATGTAGATGCCCTTCGCATCGCGCAGGAAGGCAACCTGGGCGGGGGCGAGGCCGGTGAAGGAGAACATGCCGCGTTGGGCGCGGATGAAACCGAAGTCGCGGCCCGGCACGCGTGCGGCGAGACCGTCGGCGAATGCGGCTCGGACAGCGTGCAGCCGTTGCCGCATCGCGGCCAGTTCGGCATCCCACATCGTCCGCAGCATGCGGTCGGAAAGCACCATCCCCGCCGTAAGCGGGCCGTGCGCGGCGGGATTGGAGTAGAGAACGCGAATCGTCTTCTTCATGCGGCTGAAGACCGTGTCCGCGGCCCCGTCGTTCTTCGCGACGACGGTCAGGGCGCCAACCCGCTCGCGGTACAGCCCCATGTTCTTGGAGAACGAAATCGCGGTCATGAACTCGACGCCGGCGTCGAGAAGCATCCGCAGCGGCGCCGCGTCGGACTCGATCCCGTCGCCGAAGCCCAGGTAGGCCGCGTCGACGAACGGCAGCCAGCCGCGCTGCGAGGAGATCCCGACGATCTCGCGCCAGAGGTCCGCGTCCGGGTCGACGCCGGTCGGATTGTGGCACCCGGCATGCAACAGGACCACGTCGCCCGCAGGCACCGCGCGCAACGCGTCGAGAAATGCCCCGCGCCGCAGCGACGAGGTGGCGGGATCGAAATAGGGATACTCCTTCGCCTCGAAACCCGCCGCAGCCATCAGCCCGCGGTGGTTCGGCCAGGTCGGCGCGCTGATCCACGCGCCGCGGCCGCGGCCGGTCGCATCGGCCACCAGGTCGGCCCCGACGCGCAACGCCCCCGTTCCGCCGGGCGTACAGGCGGTTCGAGCGCGCGCGCGCAAGACCGCCTCGCGCTCGGCGCCGAACACCAGCGCCTCGATCCGCCGCCCCGTGTCGGGCTCGCCGGCGATCGGAAGGTAGGCCTTCGTCGTCTCGGTCCCGATCAGGGCCGTCTCCGCCGCCTTCACCGATGCCAGCACCGGCGTGCGGCCGGTCTCGTCCTGGTAGACCCCGACGCCGAGGTTGACCTTCGCCGGATTCGGATCGGCCTTGAACGCCTCGTTCAGGCCCAGGATCGGGTCCGGCGGGGCAGGTGTGAAGCTCTCGAACACGGCGGATTACCTCCCGTAAAAGCGCTCGATCCAGGGGGTGATCAGGTCCTTCTCCACCTTGATGATCCCCGTCTCGCGAACGGCGTTCTCCGGCGAATCGGAGGCGTGCGCGGCGTTGACCATGATGTCCTGCCCCAGTTCGCGCCGCACCGTGCCGGGCTCGGCCTTGCTCGGGTCCGTCGGGCCAAGGATCCCGCGGATTTTCGCGACGGCGTCGACGCCCGCATAGACCAGCGCCAGGCAGCGTTCCAGTCCGGGCTCGTGCTTGGCCTCGGGCGTGCACGTGTCCGGGCGGCGGCCGGTCATGAAATGCACGATGTTGAAGAACTGCTCGTCGCCGTAGTAGGGCCCGAGTTCCTCGCCCAGTTTCGCGCGCAGCTCCGGCGGGATCGCGATCTCGAGCTCCTT
>CAYXFW010000223.1:0-5387 GCA_964464305.1 uncultured Verrucomicrobiota bacterium | reverse complement strand
CTGCCCCGCGAGGGAAGGCCGCGCGAGCTGCTCGCGTACTACGGCCGGCTGCAGGGCCTCGACGCCCGCACGGCCGCCGCCGAGGCCGACCGCATGCTCGCGCAGGTCCACCTGACCGATCGCGCCCGCTCCGCAGCGCGCACGCTCTCGCACGGCATGCGCAAGCGCATCATGATCGCCCAGTGCTTCCTCGGCGCGCCGGAGGTGGTGCTGCTCGACGAGCCCCTGAGCGGGCTCGACCCCCGCGAGGTCGCGCACATGCGCGATTTCATCGTCGGCCAGCGCAAGCGGCGGACGATCGTCATCTCGTCGCACAACCTTCACGAGATCGAGCTGCTCTGCGATCACGTCGCCTTCGTCGAAAAGGGCCGCACGGTCCGGTCCGGACCGATCGATACGATCACCGGAAGCCGCGGCCTACTCGTCTACACGCTCGGCGCCGGCGCCCTGCCGCCGGAGGACGCGCTCGAAGCGGCCGTCCCGGGCGCCTCGTTCGCCTTCGACGCGGAGGAAGGCACGCTGACCTGCCGGTTCGACGCCGACCGCGCAACCCCCGACGCCGTCAATGCGCTCGTCCTCCGCCTCCTCCTCGACGCCGCCATCCCCATCCTCGCCGTCACCCAGGGCGCCCGCCTCGAATCCGAATACCTCCGCCACTCCGCGTGAGACGGCGGAGGTTGGCTTGACGGCCGGTCTCCCGAATGTACAATTGTAGAACAATGATTGTGGCAGACACCAATGTCTTCATGGCCGTCGCGCTGGGCGAACCCGAGCGTGCCGCGATCGTCGAGGCCACGCGGGGGGCTGAACTGATTGCGCCCGAGGTGCTGCCCTACGAGATCGGCAACGCGCTTTCGTCGCTCTTCCGTCGCGGCATCCTCAGTTCGTCGCAGATGGAATCGGCATGGAACGTCTCGCAGCAGATCCCGGTGGAGTGCCGCAGGGTGGACATCCGCAGCGCGCTGAAGATCGCGGCGCTGTATCGGATCTTTGCGTACGATGCCTATTTCCTCGAGTGTGCGCTTCAGGCGCGGGCTCCCTTGCTGACGCTCGACAGAAAGATGAGGTCTGTGGCGGTCGCGATGAAGATCGATGTCATGAAGGTGGGTGCGGAATGAAGGTCTATACGTTCTCGCAGGCACGCCAGAAACTGGCGGAGGTTCTGGACATCGCGCGGCGCGAGGAGGTGCGTATCCGGCGGCGTTCGGGCGACAGTTTCTCCGTGAGATACCGCAAGGAGGGCGACTCCCCCTTCAACGTGCCCGGTGTCCGCACGCGGGCGACGACGCAGGATATTGTGGACGCAATCGCCGAATCACGGGCGAGATGACGTTCGGCACGCTGGGCGGGCGCCGGGCAGGTCAGAACGCCTGCAGCTCCGCGCAGGAGGAGAAGGCCTGCCGGGGGGTGTCGCCGCAGGCGGGAGTGCCGGCCACCCGCACGGCCACGACGGCGACGGCTTCGGCAAGGGTCAGCGTGAAGGCCTGTCCGGGCCGCAATCCGGCGGCGTCGGATGCCGTGGCGGCCGGATAGTCGCGCAACGCGCCGAGAGTCTCCCATGGGCCGTCCTTCGTGCGCTGCACCTGGACTCGGGGCGGACCGGCCGAGACATCGAACCAGCCGCCATTGTGGAAGGTCCTGCCGTGCATGAACACGACCCGCCGGATCGTGACCGGCGGGTCGAGGGCGACCGCGTACCAATCCTCCTTCGCCGGGCGGCCGTCGTAGGTGACGACCGCCGTGCCGGGGTCACCGTCGACGATCGAGCCGTCGAGATTGCCGGGGCGCGACCGGTTCTCGGCGCCTTCGCCGAGAAGGCCGCCCTCGATCGGGGCGCCCCGCAGCGGGAGCCAGACCTTGTACGCCGATCCGGCGGCACCCGCGTTGGCGAAGGGGATCAGGCGGATTTCCTGCGCCTGACCGGAGCGGGTTGTCGCAGCGATGCGGAACACCTGAGCGCCGGGCCAGGCTCGAAACGCCCCGGCGGCCGGTTCGGGCGCGAAGCCCAGCGCGACGGGATCGGTGCCGGCCAGCCGGATCGCCTTGAGCCCCTGCGCCGGCGTCGACAAGAGTGCCTCGTCCGCCGCGAGCACCAGCGGCCCGTACATCACCGCCGCCTTGCCGGCGTTCGAGTGATCGCCGGCGATGACCCGCGGATCGAGCTTCAGGTCGAGATCGATGCGGTCGCCGGATTTCCATGTGCGGCGGAGGGCGGCGTAGCCGTCGGCGCCCGGCGCGCTCCCGACCGGTTCGCCGTTGACGCGGATCGTGGTTTCGCGGGACCACGCGGGGAGGCGCAGCTTCACCGCGAACGAGGCGGCCGCCGCGGGTGTGACCGAGATCCGGACCGCTCCCGTTGCAGGGAAGAGCGTCTCGATTCCCAGCGACACCGCCGTGCCGTCGCGCAGAACCAGCGCGGCCGAGCCCGCGTCGTAGAGATTCACCACCGCGCCGTCCGCATCGACCGCGACCGCGAAGGTGGGAATCAGCGCGATTCCGCGCGGGCCGCTGGAGAGGCAGCAATGGCCGTCCAGCGAATCGCGGTAGGGCTTCCGGCCCTCCATCTGCACGTAGTAGCCCCACGCCGCTCCGTCCGGTCGCTGGGCGCCGAGCAGTTGGTTCAGCACGACGCGCTCCAACTGCTCCGCGAACCGCGCCTCGCCGGTGAGCCGCAGAAGGTGGGCGTTGAACTGCAGCCACGTGACGGTCACGCAGGTCTCGCCCACGTTGTTCGTGTTCGGCAGGTCGAAGTCGTCGTGGAACCGCTCGCCGTAACTTGCCGCGCCGGTCAGGTAGAGCCGCCGCTCGACGATGTCCGTCCACGCATTCAGGCACGCCTCGAGGATGTCCTGGTCCCCGCCGACGGTGCGGTAGTACTCCAGGGCGCCGTTCAGGCAGGAGAGCATCTCGTAGGCCTTGGCGTTGCCGACCTTGTCCACGCGCTTTGCCGTCCGCAGGGTCGAAACGATCTTCGGCCCGTTCGGCTGCTCCCAGGCCCGCAGGATGTAGCGGCAGAACTCCAGGTACCGCGGCTCGCCGGTGAGCCGGTACAGTTGGACCATGGGCTCCAGCACGCTGGTCGGCGCCATGCCGGCGTGGTGGCCGGCCTTGATGAGATCGCGTTGGCCGGGGGCGTCGCCGAAGGTCGTGCACAGCAGGTCGGCCATGCGGCGGCAGACGGGCAGGGGATCGAGATTGCCGGTGCCGCGCATGTAGGCGATCAGGCCGATCAGGTTGTACTTGTGCGCCCAGACGTCCCAGTCGGTCCAACGGTCCTTCTCGAGGTAGGTCCCGAGATAGCCGTCGGCAAGCTGGCATTTGGAGAGCTCGGCGACCACGTGATCGAGCTTCGCGCGCAGCGCCGGATCGCCCGTGTTGACCCAGGCGAGCGTGGCCGCATGCAGCCACTTGCCGACGTGCTCGCCGTCCCACGACTGCCGCCCCGGCCGCTTGCGGTAGCCCTCGAGCAACCGGTCCGGATCGATCGTTGCGAGCCGGTGGGTCGCATTGGCCGCGATCCGGGAACCGAGCCAGCCGGTCAGCCGCACCGCATCCGCGTCCCGGGCGTCCTGGCGGTCCGCCACGGCACAGACGATCTTATCGGGAACCGGCGCCGCGGCCGCGGTTGCGAGTGCGAGGCCGGCGGAGAGGGCCAGGGACGCGACGATGGGGGAACGGTTTCTGGACTGCCCGTGCGCAGCCCGGCCAGATCCGGCTCGAGGGTACAGGTTCATGAAACAAGCATGGGACAGCCTCGGAGCGCAGTCAATAAAATGCGCGTGAAAGCGGACTCGATATCCACGAGAGGATGGCCAAATGTCATTCGGCGGGGATCTCTGGGGTCGTCCAAGGATTGGAAAACTCCCGGCGCGTCGCGGATAATGTCGCATGGAGATTGCATGCGGAATGGCGGGGCGGCGGATCGCCGCCGCTTGGGTGGCGTTCGCCGTGCTGGGTGACGTCGCGATGGCGGCGGACGAGCCCGCGGTGACGGCCTCGCCGGTCGCGTCGGTCTTGCGCTTCCAGCCGGGTGTTCCCTTCCGTGTCGGCGTGCATCTGCGGATGGCGCGGAACTGGTACACCTACTGGCTCAACCCGGGCGATGCCGGGCTTGCGACCTCGGTCCGGTGGACACTTCCGGAGGGCTTCCGTGCCGGCCCCGTCGAGTGGCCGGCGCCGCGTCGGTTCGTCGGGGACGGGCTCGCGTCGTATGGGTACGTCGGGGAGGTCGTGCTCCCGGTGAAGATCGTCCCTCCTCCCGTCTGGCCCGCCGGCCGCCCCGCCGTGCTCCGCGCCCGCGTCGACTGGCTCGCGTGCAAGGACGAATGCGTACCGGGCCGCGCCGGCCTGGAATGGACGGTCGGGTCCGGCTCGCGCGCCGAGCCGGCGCCCGGGGCGGACGCCATCGCGGCGTCGCTCGCGCGCATCCCCCGCGCGGATCCCGCCGTGAGCGTGGAGGCGATTGCGGAGACCGGCGCGGTGCGGCTGCGCGTGACGGGGCTTGCCGGGGGGATACCGGTCCTGTTCGTCCCGGAACGCGGGGGGATCGTCAAGGCCGCGGCGACACCCGGATGGACGAACCTCGCCGACGGGTTCGGGGCCCGGCTTCCGCTGGAGGCCGGTGTCCGCGCGCCGGACCGCATGACGGGCGTGCTTCTCCTCGACGGCCGCTCCGGCCCGCCCGCGGTCCTTCTTGATTTTGCACTACCCCGGCGTACGGTGCCGGAGAATGGAACGGAAGGAATTCTGCGATGAAGAAGCTGATCGTTCTCTCCGCGTTTGCCGCGTTCGCGGCCCAGGGTGCGTTCGCAGAGGCCGTCCCCGGGCAGGATGCGCCGGTCGTCACGTTCACATGCACGGGCGGAAAGTCCCACGCGGTGGCGGATTTCAAGGGGAAATACGTCGTCCTTGAGTGGACCAACCCCGGCTGCCCGTTCGTGAAGAAGCACTACGGCTCGGGCAACATGCAGAAGCTCCAGAAGGAGCTCACGGATCAGGGCGTTGTGTGGCTGACGGTCAATTCCGCCGCGCCGGGCAAGGCCGGGCACATGACGGCTGCGAAATGGGACGTGCTGGCGAAAGAGCAGGGGTCGGCCGCATCCGCCCGCGTCGTCGACGAGTCGGGCGAGGTCGGCCGAGCCTTCGGCGCGAAAACCACGCCGCATTCGTTCGTCATCGGGTCGGATGGCAAGGTCCTCTATAGTGGTGCGTTGGACGACAAGCCGACGACCGATGTCGCGGACCTCGCGGGTGCGGTCAACTACGTGAAACAGGCGATCGAGGAATCGAAAGCCGGCAGGACCGTCTCCAATCCGCGAACCCCGCCGTACGGCTGCGGTGTGAAGTACTAGTCGGGCATTCACGCCCGCAACCATGCCTGCTTCACG
>CAYXFW010000222.1:1584-5390 GCA_964464305.1 uncultured Verrucomicrobiota bacterium | reverse complement strand
TCGAACTGTGAACGACGGCCCCTCCAAGCCCGCGGCCTTCGTCCGGACGCGCGTCCGCGCGCGAACGTCGCTGTTCGCCCAGGGGGAGCCGATGATCTGGCTGACCGGGGGAGGCCTGGTGGTCGCCATCTGCATGATCGTCGGGCTTCTGGCGCTCATTGTCGCGCAGGGGGCCGGGACGCTCTGGCCGGAGCCCGTCCTCCAGGTCCGGCTCAAGTCCGGGGCTGTCCTGATGGGCGAGGTTGCGCGCGTCGAGGCCTTCCGCGAGGCGGACGGGCGCGAGGCCCGCCGGAGGCTGGTCCGTACCGGGAACTACGAGCTGACCAACGAACATTTCACGTGGGTGAACGACGCCGACGTGGCGGAGGAATCCAGGCCGGAGTGGGCACTGGTCGTCGAACGGCTGGCGTGGGGCCGCTTCTACGGCGTCCCCAAGTCCCTGTCCGCCGAGGGCGCCGTCGTCGCCGCCTCGCCGGGCGCCGTGTGGAAGGCATTTCAGGAGATTCACGCCTCGGTGACGGATCGCAGACATCGTCGCGAGCGGCTGGAGACGGAGGACATCGGCGCGGTCAACAAGCGCATCGAGGACGCCCGCCTCGCGGTCCGCAAGGCCGAGCTGAAGAGCGGGCCCGGGTCGCCCGGCCACACGGCGGCCGTGGCCTACGCGGCGGAGATCCAGGCGGAAACCAAGGCCGAGTTCGACCGGCTGCGCGCCGAGATCGCCGCGCTCAATGCGCACAACGCGAAGTTCTCCATGAAGGTCGTCACGGCGGAGGGGCGCGAGACCGAACTGGCGCTGGCCGACATCGTGCGGGCCTACCCGGCGAACCGTCTCTCCTCCGGCGGCCGGTGGGGCGTCTACGGATCCCGCTGGCGCGAGTTCCTGCTCGATGCGCCCCGGGAGGCCAACAGCGAGGGCGGTGTCTTCCCCGCGATCTTCGGCACGGTCATCATGACGTTGATCATGTCGATCGCCGTCGTGCCCTTCGGCGTCATGGCCGCGCTCTACCTCCGGGAATACGCCAGGGCGGGGCCGGTCGTCAGCGCCGTCCGCATCTCCATCAACAACCTGGCGGGCGTCCCGAGCATCGTGTTCGGCGTCTTCGGCCTGGGCTTCTTCTGCTACGTCGTCGGCGCGTCGATCGACGACCTGTTCTTCGCCGCCAAACTCCCGAACCCGACGTACGGCAAGGGCGGCGTACTGTGGGCTGCCCTGACGCTGGCCCTGATGACGCTTCCGGTGGTCATCGTCGCCACCGAGGAGGCTCTCGCGGCCGTGCCGGGATCGATGCGCGAGGGCTCGTTCGCGTGCGGGGCCGGCAAGTGGCAGACCCTCCGGCGGATCGTCCTGCCGCGCGCCCTGCCCGGCATCATGACCGGGATGATTCTCGCCATGGCCCGGGGCGCCGGCGAGGTCGCCCCGCTGATGCTCGTCGGAGCGGTCAAACTGGCGCCGGAACTCCCGGTCGAAGGCGTCTTCCCCTTCATCCATGCCGAGCGCAGCTTCATGCATCTGGGCTTTCATATCTACGACCTCGGCTTCCAGAGCCAGAACAGCGAAGCCGCCAAGCCGATGGTCTTCACGACCACGCTTCTGCTGATCTTCGTGATCTTCATCCTCAACGTGTTGGCCGTCCAACTGCGGACCCGGCTGCGCCGCAGATTCGTGTCGGCCGTGTTCTGAGGAGGCGCCATGACGGACCATCGCAACGGAGTCACATCCAACGGGGCCGCCCAGGGCGCGACGACGAACCGCCTGGCCGCCATCGCGTCCGGCGCCGTGTTCCCCACCGAGACGCACCCCGAGCTCGACCGCGAGCCGGTCGTCCTCGACGTGCGCGACTTCAACCTGTTCTACGGCGCCAAGCAGGCCCTGTTCGATATCCGCATGAAGATTCCGAAGGGCAAGGTCACGGCGCTCGTCGGTCCGTCGGGCTGCGGCAAGTCGACGCTTCTCCGCTCGGTCAACCGCATCAACGATCTGCTCAGCACCGTGCGCATTCACGGGGACATGGCGCTCAACGGCGACAGCATCTACAGCCCCGGCGTGGACGTGATCGAGCTGAGGAAGCGGATGGGCATGGTCTTCCAGAAGCCGAATCCCTTCCCGATGAGCGTCTATGAGAACGTCGTCTACGCCCTGCGGATCGACGGCGAGAAGGACCGGGATACGCTCGACGAGGTCTGCGAGCGCAGCCTGCGCGGGGCCGCCTTGTGGGACGAGGTCAAGGACCGCCTCCACGAGAGCGCCCTCGGCATGTCCGGCGGCCAGCAGCAACGTCTCTGCATCGCCCGCGCCATCGCCGCCGAGCCCGAGGTGCTGCTGATGGACGAACCCTGCTCCGCCCTCGACCCGATCGCAACGAACAAGATCGAGGATCTTCTCGAACAGTTGAAGGGCGAGTACTCGATCCTCATGGTCACCCACAACATGCAGCAGGCCTCCCGCACCAGCGACTACACCGCCTTCATGTACCTCGGCCGCCTCCTCGAATACGGCCCCACCGCCACCATCTTCCAAACCCCCCACCTTCCGGAAACACTCGACTACGTCACCGGCCGCTTCGGCTGATGCACCGCCGTCCGACCCGCGGGAGGCGGAACACAAAGACGCAAAGCCCGCAACGGGGGCGCGAGCCGAATGGATGATCGTAGTCCCGCCCCTGGCGGGCCGCGTTCCACCGCGGCCGGGACGTTTCAAGGACTCGCCCTCCAAACGGTTCGCAAAGGTCGGAAACGAGGTACTTCAGAATCCGGCACAGCCTCGACAAGCCCCCCTGGTGCTTGTCAGCCAAGGATCCCCGGGTATACAGTTCTTCCGTCGCCCGGCGGAGGATCCATGCAGATTTCCATTTTGCGCAGGATGCGCCCGGCCATCGCCTTCGTGCTCGCCCTGGCAGCGGGCAGAGTCACGTACGGATCCGACAATTGGCCTTCATCCACGACGAATGTGGCGGCCCTGTCCGCCGGCCTCGCGGACTTCACCTTTGAGATGCATCGCAGGCTTGCGGTTGGGACCAACGACTTGGTCTGGTCTCCGTTCGGGGTCGCGATCACGCTCGGGATGATCCGATGTGGCAGCGCAGGCGACACCGACGCCGGACTCGCGGGGGTGATGCGGTGCTCCCTGGAGGGGGACCGGTTTCACAGGGCCTTCCGCTCCCTTCGAGATGAAGTCGCCGAGTCGCTGAAAAGAGGCGGGGCGCGCATGGCCGTCGGGAAGCTGGTTGTCGGCCACTCCGGCATGGCGCCGCGCCCGAGTTTTCTGAAGGCCCTGTCCGATATCTACGGGGCCGCGTGGCGAACGGCCAACTTCGCAAGCGAGTCGGACGTCGGCGCGTTGAATGAGTGGGTCCGCGCCACGACGCGGGGCCGCGTGGACCGCGTGTTCGACACGAACCCGGATCTCCGGATGACTGTCACCGGCATCTTCTGCATGCAGGCGGATTGGAGCCAGGGCTTCGACATCGAGAACACGAAACCACGCCCATTCCTTCGTGAGGACGAATCGTCGATTCTTGTGCCCACGATGAATGGCACCTCTGTGGGCATCAGGGTCGCATCTGCCGACGGCGTGGATCTCGCCAGTCTGCCATATGGGAGAGGAGGGTTGGCCATGCTTGTCGTCGTTCCCAGGCGGGGGGGTGGTCTCCGCGCGCTGGAGGGCTCGTTGGGCAGACAGATGTGGAACGAATGGATGGTTGCGTTGGCCCGCGCTGGCAGGATGGACGCCCATGTCTACATGCCGCGGTTCAGCATCGAGCAACAGTTGTCGCTCCGGGAGCCGCTCTCTGCCATGGGTGCAT
>CAYXFW010000222.1:0-1574 GCA_964464305.1 uncultured Verrucomicrobiota bacterium | reverse complement strand
CGCCGATGAGAAGGGGACAGAGGCTTGGTCGGTCACGCACGGGGACTTCGTTTCTGTGGGCACGGCCCCGCCACCTCTTCCGATCCGGGTGTTCCGTGCAGATCGTCCATTCCTTTTCTTCGTCTACGAGGCCCGACGCAATACGATCCTCTTCATGGGCCGCGTCACGTTCGCGAAGGTTGACGCCGAGCCGCCGCCCGCCGTGACGAAGTAGACCGTGCCGCCGCCCGACCCGCGGGAGGCGGAACACAAAGACGCCAAGCCCGCAAAGTGGGCCCGAAGCACGAAACCGACACGACCGCCTTCGCCTTCTGCGTCCCGGCGATCCTGGACCCTGAACCGTGAACCGTGAACCCGGAACCTCCGAACCTCCGGGTCTTTTTGCTATACTTCCCCCATGTCGCTCATCACGCGCATGGCATCGATCAAAGGGGTCTTCTTCGGGGTGTCGGAGGCGGACCTGGATCTGGACCCGGTCCGGCAGTTCCAGAAATGGCTCGCGTTCGCGCGACGCTCGCGGAGTTTCTGGCCGACGGCCTTCTGCCTTTCCACTGTGACGGAGGCCGGGCGTCCGGCGGCGCGGATGATGCTGCTCAAGGGCGTGGACGCCCGGGGCTTCACGTTCTACACGCATACCGTGGGGCGGAAGGCGGCGGAGATGGAACGGACGCCCTTCGCCGCGATGACCTTCCACTGGCACGAACTGATCCGGCAGGTCCGCGTCGAGGGCCGCGTGGAGAAGCTCGGCCGCGAGGAGTCCGAGGCGTACTTCGCCACCCGCGCACGCGGCAGCCGCATCGGAGCCTGGGCTTCGCGCCAGAGCGAGCCGCTGGCGACCCGGCAGGAGTTCATGGACCGCTGCCGCGAGTTCGAGACGCAGTTTGCGAAGGCGGAGGTTCCGCTGCCCGAACACTGGGGCGGCTATCGGCTGATCCCCGACGCGATCGAGTTCTGGCAGGGACGTCCGAACCGCCTGCACGACCGTTTCCGCTATTCGCGCCGGGCCGCCGGAGGATGGGATATCGCGCGGCTGCATCCGTAGCGATTCCCCAAGCCGCCGGGCATGCCACGGGTCTCGTGGGACGGAGGGTAGGGCGCGACCGCTGGGCGCGCCGCGGTGGACCCAGTGTCATGGGATCGTGGGTTGCGGCCGGCCCGGCGGTCCGGCCCTACCACGGATGGCGAAGGATGGAAGACGGGGCGTCCCCGGTTACAGCACGATCTCCCTCTTCGCTGCGTCGAACTTCGCGGTCTTCCCGGCCTTGAAGCCCAGCATGGCCATCTGGAGGACGGTCTGCGCCCGGAAGGCGAGGGACATTGGACTCCACAGGTCCGCCTTCTTCCCGCTGCGGACGCAGTCGAGCAGGTTCTTCCAGAGGTCGGTGTTGTTTTCGGCGCGCTCGATCGGAAGCTTCTGCGGGGCTTTGGCGCCCGGCCGCTCGATCCCGGTGAACTGGATCTCCCGGTTCGAAGGCGCGATCGTGAGCGTGCCCTCCGTGCCGCGAATGGCCGGGCACCGCTGGCCGG
Organism: uncultured Verrucomicrobiota bacterium; assembly: GCA_964464305.1. Classification (GTDB taxonomy): domain Bacteria; phylum Verrucomicrobiota; class Kiritimatiellia; order PWTM01; family PWTM01; genus VGWF01. The sequence continues at coordinate 47 of CAYXFW010000222.1, read as the reverse complement.
CGCCGCGTTTGGGCGCGTTCTGAAAGTCGTTCCCCTGCGTGCCGAGC
>CAYXFW010000221.1:0-5420 GCA_964464305.1 uncultured Verrucomicrobiota bacterium | reverse complement strand
AGGCACATGACGGAGATCAACGAAAGAGTGTCAAACGGAAATCAGGACGTGACAGGATGAGGGATGAGGGCTGAACCCCGCGGGGAGGGGAGGGGGCCGAATTCCTTCTTGCGTGCGGGGCGCGAATCTCCTAGTACGGGGGCGTTTATGTCCTCCGTGGTGAACATTCAGGGACGGGCGGTGGGGGCGGGGTATCCGGTCCTCCTCGTGGGCGAGGTCGCGCAGGCGCACGACGGATCGCTGGGGACGGCGCATGCCTACATCGACGCCATTGCCGCTGCCGGCGCGGACGCGGTGAAGTTTCAGACGCACCTGGCGGCGGAGGAGTCGACGCCGGGCGAGCCGTGGCGGGTCCGGTTCAGCCCGCAGGACGCCACCCGTTACGACTACTGGAAGCGGATGGAGTTCACCGAGCCGCAGTGGCGCGGGCTGTTCGAGCACGCGCGGGACCGCGGTCTGCTGTTCCTTTCCTCGCCGTTCTCCGTCGCCGCCGTGGACCTGCTCGAACGCGTCGGAGTGCCGGCGTGGAAGATCGGGGCGGGGGAGGTCACGACGCCCGATCTGATGGCGGCCGTGGCGCGGACGGGCAAGCCGGTCCTGCTCTCGACCGGCATGAGCCCGTGGGCGGAGATCGACCGCGCCGTGGAGGGCCTCCGTGCGCGCGCGGTCCCCTTCGCCGTCTACCAGTGCACGACCGCCTATCCGTGCCCGCCGGAGCAGACCGGGCTGAACGTGCTCGACGAACTCCGCCGCCGCTACGGATGCCCGGTCGGGTTGTCCGACCATTCGGGCACGATCTATCCCGGCCTGGCCGCCTGCGCGCTGGGCGCGAATATGGTCGAGGTGCACGTCGCCCTTTCCCGGCAGGGATTCGGGCCGGATGTCCCGGCCTCGCTGACGCCGGACGAACTGCAGTCGCTGGTGCGCGGCGTCCGGTTCGTCGAGCGCGCGCTGGCCTCGCCGGTGGACAAGGACGCGGCGGCGGCCTCGCTGTCGGTCTTGCGGGCGACGTTCCGGAAGCGCATCGTGGCCCGCACGGACCTGCCCGCCGGGCGCCGGCTTGCGCCCGGGGATCTTGCGTTCAAGAAATCCGGCCGCGGGATGCCGGCGGACGGCGTGGAGGCGGCGGTCGGACGGACGCTCCGGCGGGCGGTCTCCGCCGACGAGGGCATCGAGGAAGGCGATCTTGACTAGAAACGACAACAGGAAGCCGGCGATGGCCGCAACGAAGAAGACGTGCGGTTCCGGCCGGCCGCTTCCGCAGCGGACCCGCCTTGGAGGATACGGATGACGCCGCGCAAGGTTTGCATCGTGGTCAACAGCCGCGCCAACTACGGCCGGATCAAGAGCGTGCTGACCGCGATCTGCGCGCGGTCCGACCTCCGGCTGCAACTGGTCGTCGGTGCGTCGGCGCTCCTTCACCGGTTCGGCAAGGTGATCGACATCATCCGGGCGGACGGATTCACGCCGGACGCGACGGTCTACTCGATCGTCGAGGGAGAGAACCCGACGACGATGGCGAAATCCACCGGCATGGCGATCCTCGAACTGGCGACGATCTTCGAGAACCTGAAGCCCGATATCGTGCTGACGGTTGCGGACCGTTTCGAGACGCTGGCCACGGCGGTCGCGGCCAGCTACATGAACATCCCGCTGGCGCACACGCAGGGCGGCGAGGTGACCGGCTCCATCGACGAAAGTGTGCGCCACGCCGTCACCAAGCTCTCGCACCTCCACTTCCCCGCGACACAGCGATCCTCGGACAACCTGATCCGCATGGGCGAGGATCCTGCAACCGTCCACTGCACGGGCTGTCCGTCGATCGACGTCATTGCCGGACTCGACCTCGCCCTTCCGCCGGACCTGTTCCGCCGGTACGGAGGCGTCGGTGCGGCGCTGGATCCGGCGCGGCCCTACGTGGTCGTGCTCCAGCATCCGGTCACGACGGAGTACGGCCGGGGGTTGGACCAGATCAACGAGACGCTCGAGGGCGTCGTCGGGCCCGGCCTGCAGGTGGCGTGGCTCTGGCCCAATGTGGATGCGGGGTCGGACGACGTTTCGAAGGGCCTGCGGCTCTATCGCGAACGGCACAACCCGCCGAACCTCGAGTTCTTCCGCAACTTCGCGGTGGAGGATTACGCCCGCCTGATCCACAACGCGGCATGCCTGGTCGGCAACTCCAGCTCGGCGCTGCGCGAGGGCGCCTTCCTCGGCGTGCCCGCGGTCAACATCGGCACGCGGCAGCAGAACCGCGAGCACGGTCCGAACGTGCGGCACGTCGGCTACGACCGCGGCGCGATCCGCAGGGCGATGGAGGCGCAGATCGCGCACGGGCGGTACCCGCGGTGCGCGCTGTTCGGCGATGGCCGGTCGGGCGAACGCATTGCGGAGATCCTGGCCCGGGCCGAGGTCCGTATCCAGAAAAGCCTGCACTACGGGACATGAACCCGAACCCCGCCGTCCGGGAGGAGACCCCATGAGCGATTTCGCGAGCGCCCGCGCCGACCGCATCGCCGCGCTCGGCTACAACTTTGCCGCGCAGGAATCCGCATTCGTCGAGACGTGCAACCTGTGCGCCGGCGACCGGTGGACGATTCTGACGCATCGCGACCGCTACGGCTTCCCGGCGCAGACGGCGATGTGCGACCGTTGCGGGCTGGCGGTGCTCAACCCCCGCATGACCGCCGCGGCCTACGCCCGCTTCTACGCCTCGATCTACCGCCCCCTCATCAGCGCCTTCTACGGCCGGCAGATGGACGCGCGGACGATTCAAGCCGCGCAGCAGGCCTACGCGGAGGAAATGGAGCGCTTCCTCGCGCCGTTCGCGCCGCCGGGACGGACGCGCTCGTTCCTCGATGTCGGCGGATCGACCGGGGTGGTCGCGGCGCACTTCGCCCGGCGGTTTGGCTTCCGCGGCACCGTGATCGACCCGGCGCCGGACGAGGTCGCCGAGGCGCGCGCGCTCGGGATCGAGTCCGTCGAAGGATTCGTGGAGACGTGGGACCCCGGCGGGCGCACGTTCGACGTCATCGGGCTCTTCCAGACGATCGACCACCTGCTGGACGTGTCGGCCACGCTGGCCAAGATCCGCCGGATTCTCGCCCCGGGCGGGCTGTTCGTCCTCGATATCGTCGACTTCCGCGCGGCGTGCCTGAAGCGCGGCAGCGTCGAGGATGCGACGAAGATCGACCATCCGTATTCGCTCGTCGAGGAGACGGCCGAGGCGTACCTGGCGCGCGCGGGTTTCGCGCCGCTTCGGCGCGCCTACAGCGCGGACCACCACCTCGTGGCGTGGATCTGCCGTGCCTGCGAGCCGCAGCCCGACGCGCTGCCGCCGCCGGGCTTCGCCGCCGCGCAGCGCCGTGAACTGCGCGCGATCCAGAACGCGGGCGCACCCCCGCGGGGGGACGTCGCATGAGGGCGCTGGGCCTGATCCCGGCCCGCGCGGGATCGAAGGGTGTCCCCGGGAAAAATGTGCGTCCCCTGCTCGGGCGCTCCCTCATCGAACGCGCGTTCGAGTCGGCGCGCGCATCCGGCGCGCTCGACCGCATCGTGCTCTCGACCGACGACGAGGCCGCCGCCGCCGAGGCCCGCCGGATCGGGCTGGAGGTGCCCTTCCTGCGGCCGGCGGAGTTCGCCGGCGATGCAAGCCCGATGATGGACGTTGCGATCCACGCCCTGCAGACGCTGGCGAAGGACGGCTACACCCCCGACGTTCTTGTGCTGCTCCAGCCGACCTCGCCGCTGCGCGCCGCGGAGCACATCCGCCGTGCGCTCGGACTGCTCGAAGACAACGACGCCGTCTGCACGGTGGTTCCCGTGCCGAAGGATCTGTGCCCGCATTACCTGATGAAGGTCGGGGACGACGGCTTCCTGACCCACTTCATGCCCGACGGCGCGCGGTACACGCGGCGGCAGGATGTCCCGCAGGCGTACCGCCGCGACGGAACGCTGTTCGTGACCCGCACCTCCGTGATCCTGGAACGCCGCAGCTTCTACGGCACGCGATGCGTGCCGTTCCTGCTCCCGCCGGACGAGTCGATGAACATCGACACGCCCGCGGAATGGGCCGAGGCCGAGCGAAGACTGGCGGAACGGTCCCCGGGAGGCGCCCAGCCGTGAACGTGGTCATCGCGGAATCCCCCGATTTCGCCCCGCGGGCGCTCGACCAGATGCGCGCGGCCGGATGGACGTGCGAGCTGTACGCGGAGGCGCTCGACGCGCTGCCGGCGCGACTCGTCGGCGCGGACGGCGCGATCGTCCGGTTCGGCCTGCGCTGGGACGCGGAGCGGCTGCGGCAGGCGTCGGGCCGGCTGCGCTTCCTGGCCGTTCCGGCGACCGGGGCCGACCACATCGACCGCGCCGCGGCGGTCGCGCTCGGCATCGACGTCATTTCGCTCGCCGGGCACCCGGGTCTCCGCGAAATCACCGCGACGCCGGAACACGCCTTCGGCCTCATGCTCGCCCTGCTCCGGAACACCGTCCCGGCCCACCTGTCCGTGCTTCGCGGGGAATGGAACCGCAATGCCCATTTCGGGCGCCAGGTGAAGGGCCGTACCGTCGGCGTCGTGGGGCTCGGGCGGACCGGCCGCGCCTTCGCGGGCATGGCGGAGGCCTTCGGGGCCCGCGTGGCCTACTTCGATCCGTTCGTGCGCGAGGCGCGGTACACACGTTGCGGTTCGCTGGAGGAACTGGCGCGGGCCTCGGATGTGGTGGCCGTTCATGCGGTGCTGGACGCCGATACGCGGGGCTTGCTCGGCGCCGCCTTCTTTGCGGCGCTCAAGCCGGGCGCCTTTCTCGTCAACACCGCGCGCGGGGCGCTGGTCGACGAGGCCGAACTCCTCCGCGCGCTGGCGTCGGGCCGGCTGGCCGGCGCGGCGCTCGACACGATCTGTGGCGAACCGGACCGGGGCACGGCACTCGCGTCGCCGCTGCTGGATTACGCGCGGACGCATGCGAACCTGATCCTGACGCCCCACATCGGCGGCGCGACACCGGACTCCATTCGCGCCGCGGAGGAGCTTCTGGCCGGCGTGCTGCTGCAAAAGTATCGGACGGAGTCCCCGCCCGGTCCGGCCCGGTGAAGACCGTGAGCGCGAACCCGGGCCGGCGCGCCATGCGGAACACCGTTGCCTACATGGCGGCGGGGCTGATCCCGAATTTCGTCAACCTCTTCATCCTTCCGGTCTACACGCGGTTCGTCGACCCCGGCGAATACGGGCTGGTGGCGCTCGTGGTGACGACGACGACCTTCCTCGGCGCGTTCATGGGCCTGCAACTGACGAACAGCATCCACCGGCTGTACTTCGACTACGAGGGCGAGGAGCGCCGGGTCTACTGTTCGACGATGATCCTGAGCATTTTGCTGGTCAACGTGCTCCTGCTCCTGCCGCTGCACCTGGCGGGGCCGTGGCTGGCGC
>CAYXFW010000220.1:0-5431 GCA_964464305.1 uncultured Verrucomicrobiota bacterium | reverse complement strand
AGAGGACGGTCCTGGAGGGCGCCGCTCCGTCGGCGCCGTGCGAGAGACCCTCGAAACATCGTTCGTTCCCGATCCACTTTTCTTAGCCGATGATTTGGGCGGGTCGGGCCCCTCGCCTCAGATACGGTGACGGATCAGGCGGCCGAGGGTGTGGTCGTAGAGAGTGACGATCCAGCGAAGCGGGGAGTAGATCAGGCGCAGGCGCACGACGGCGATCAGCATCTCGATGGAGGCGCGCCCGACGCGCAAATGCGAGCCGGCGGAGTCATGCCATGTCGTCGGGATCTCGACGATTCGGTGTCCGTGGCGGCTCAACTGGAACAGGAGGTCGACATCGAACGCCCACTGCGTGATGCCCAGGTGCGGCAGCACATCCTCCAGGGCCTTCCGCGTCATCAGCTTCGCTCCGCATTGGGTATCCGTGATGCGGATGCCGAACAGCACCCGGACGACGCCGTTGAAGACCCGTGACGCCAGCCGGCGGGACCATGGCTGGGGCGAGATCTGCGAGTCGGGATGCCACCGGTTCGCGATGACCGCCCCGGCGTCGCCGAGGCTTCGGACGAGTTCATCGAAGGCCGCCGGCGGCGTCGAGCCGTCCGCATCGACGAATCCGACCACGTCGCCCTGCGCCTGACGAAACCCGATCATCAAGGCGCCGCCCTTGCCCACGCGCTTCGGCTCGACGAGGACCCGCACACACGGCCAGCGGTCCGTGTAGCCGCGCGCGAGGCCTTCGGTTCCGTCGGTTGATGCGTTGACGACGACCAGAAACTCAACGGCTTCGCCGTAGCGCCCGACAAAGTGAGGCAGGTAGGCATCCAGCGTGGGACCCAAGCGGTTCTGCTCGTTCCGTGCGGGAATAATAATTGACAAAAGCGACGCCATGTCCGTCTCAGACCGCCACGCTGTGCCCCTCCTGGACGGCCGGCAAAAACCCCACATCTCGTGGTTGCCTGACCGCGAACCCCATGATATCGTCCGCGCTAATCAATCTAGCAGATGGACGGGCCGCCCGCAACCGGGAACGGCCCGATGGGATGGAGGGTCTTCCGTGTATTTGAAACGGCTGGAAATGGTGGGGTTCAAGAGCTTCGCGGATCGCACGAAGCTGGAGTTCGAGCCGGGCATCATGGCGATCGTCGGACCGAACGGCTGCGGGAAGAGCAACATCTCCGACGCGGTCCGCTGGGTGCTGGGCGAGCAGAGCGCGAAGTCACTGCGCGGCGCGGGCATGACCGACTTCATTTTTAACGGCACCGACACGCACAAGCCGATGGGCATGGCGGAGGTCAGCCTGACCCTGGCGGAGTGCGAGGCCGCACTGGGACTCGAGTACCACGAGGTGACTGTCACGCGCCGGGTCTACCGCTCGGGCGAGGGCGAGTACCTCATCAACAAGACCCCGTGCCGGCTGAAGGACATCCAGCGGCTGTTCATGGACACCGGCGTCGGCACCAACTCCTACTCGCTGATGGAACAGGGCCGCATCGACCGCATCCTCAGCTCCCACCCCGAGGACCGCCGCGAGGTCTTTGAAGAGGCCAGCGGCATCACGAAGTTCAAGGCCGACCGCCGCGAGGCGATGCGAAAACTGGACCAGACCGAGGCGAACCTGCTTCGACTGGCCGACATCATCCGCGAGGTGAAGCGGCAGATCATCTCCCTGCAGCGCCAGGCGGGCAAGGCGCGCCGCTACCAGGTTCTCCAGCAGGAACTGCGCGGGATTGACCTGCATTTCACCCGCGGGCGCATCGACGCGATCGATGCCGACCTCGGCACCGTCGAGGCGCGGCGCGCGTCGATTGCCGAGCGCGAAGAGGCCATGACGGCGACCGTACGCGATCTCGAGGCGGCGATCGCCGCGCACCGCGCGCGCCTCGGCGAGTTCGACCGCGACATCGACGAGACCCGTGAGCTGGCGGCGCAGGCGAAGGCCGAGTGGCAGCGGACGCAGGAGGCCATCGCCCACAACGAGGACCGCATCCGCGAATACCGCCAGCTGAGCGCCAACTACCTTCAGGAACAGGAATCCGGAAGCCGTCATCTCGAGGATCACCGGCAGACGCTCACCGCCCTGCAGGCCGAGTTCGAGTCCGCTTCGGCCGCCCGCCTGGCCGCCGAGGCGGATCTCCAGACCCGGACCGCCCGCCTGCGCGAACAGGAGGCGGCGGTCGACGCGGCCGGGCAGCAACTGCACCGGATGCGGACGGAACTGGTCGAAATCGAGAACCGCGTCGCCTCCCTCACCCACGACCTTTCGGAATGCGAGGCCCGCGAGAAGGGCGCCACGATCCGCCGCGAGCGCCTGCTCGTCGAACAGAGCCAGTACCGGCAGTCCCATACCCACATCGAGGCCCAGCGGGCCACGCTCGGCGCGAAGATTGCCGAACAGAAGACGGTCGCGGCCGAGGCCGACCGCAGGCTGCAGGAACTCCAGGGACTGGCCCAGGACCGCGCGACTGCGATCGCGAATCTCCGTCAGAAGCTCTCGGAGTTGAAGCCGCGTGACGCCGCGCTGGCCGCGCAGATCGACCTCATGGCACGCCAGGAGGCGCAGTCCGAGGGGTTCCCCGGCGGTGCGCGACTGCTTCTCGACGGAACGGTGACAGCCGACGGTGCCGCCGTGATGGGCGCGCTGGCCTCCCATCTCGAGGCCGAACCCGAATACCGCGGCTGCCTCGCGGCGGTGCTGCGTCCATGGGCGGATGCGATCGTCGTGTCGGATGCCGGCGGCGCCGTGGCGCTGCTTCGGGAACTCGACCGCCGCCGGGCCGGCGCCGCGCGCCTGCTGGCTGCGGACGGTCCCGTTTTGGAGGCCGCACCCAAGGCGGTGGACGGCGCGGAGTCTTTGCTCGCCCATGTCCGTTGCGACGACTCGGTGCGCGACCTCGTCGCACGCCTGCTGGGCGGCGTGTTCGTGGTCGGGGACCTCGCCCGCGTCCCCCGCCCCGCGCCCGGGACGACCTACGTCACTGCTTCCGGCCTCGTGGCGGGCGGCAACGGCGCCTACGAAATTTGGATGAGCGAGGCCGCGGATTCCAACCCGGTGGCCCGGCGTCAACGCCTGCAGGGATGGCGCGCCGAGCGCGAGACCCTCGGCCGCGAGATTGCCGCCACCGAGTCGGACATGGCGCAGATGCAGGCCGGCGACGGCTCGCTCGACGCCGAACGGGCGGAGGCGCGTCGCACGCTCGAAGTCGCCCGCACCGCACTGGCCATGAGCGAGGGCGAAAGCGGAATCCTCGCGCGCGAGGACCTCACGGCCCGCCAGCGCGCCGAGACGGTCGCGATGGAGATCGAGTCCCTGTCCGGCCAGGACGAGGCCGGGCGCGAACGTCGCGAACGGATTCACACGGCGCTCGACGAGGCGCGCACGCGTCAGGGCGAGGTGCGCTCCCTCGTCGCCGTCCGCACGGACGAGCAGCGCACGCTTGAACAGCAGCGGTCGCAGTGGGTCCAGGAAGTCACCGAGGCCCGCATCGCCGCCGCCGACCGGCGTCGCGAGGCGGAAGCTCTCCAGCAGCGCGCGGCCTCGCACGAGGATCGCATTCGTGAACTCGAGACGCTCGTCCGCGAACGCGCCGACGGCGTGGTCGCCTACCATCAGCGGATCGAGGACCTGCTCCGCGGCACCGCGGCTGCCCGCGACAGCCTGCAGCCGCTGGAGGAGGAAGCCACACTGCACCAGAACCGCCTCGACGCGCTCCGCCGCGACCGGGAGGCCCAGGCGCGAACGCTCGATGGCGCCGAGGGACAGGTCCGCGCCGAGCGCGAGGCGCTGGACACGGCCCGGCAGTCCCGGAACCGGCTCGACATCGAACTGGCCGAGATGCGGATGCGGCGGCAGACCCTTGTCGAACGGGCGTGCGCCGACTACCGCGTCACCGTCGTCGAGATCCTCGCGGCGCCCGAGCCGGACAGGGGCGAGGCGGGCGCACCGGCCGATGCCGACACCCTCGAGTCCCGCGTCGCGGAGCTCCACGCGAAGATCGAATCCATGGGCCCCGTTAACCTCGTGGCCATCGAGGAGTACCAGGAGCTCGAGAAGCGCAACGAATTCCTGACCGCCCAGCAGGATGACCTGATCCAGTCGAAGCAGCAGCTCCTGGACATGATCCGGCGGATCAACCAGACCACCACGCAGATGTTCCAGGACACCTTCGTGAAGGTGAACGAGAACTTCAAGGACATGTTCGGCAAGCTGTTCGGCGGCGGCACGGCACGGCTCGTCATGGTGGACGAGGGCGACGTGCTCGAGTCGGGCATCGAGATCATCGCGCGCCCTCCGGGCAAGAAGCTACAGTCCGTGTCGCTGCTTTCCGGCGGCGAGCGGACGATGACCGCGGTGGCCCTGCTCTTCTCCCTATACATGGTCAAGCCGAGCCCGTTCTGCGTGCTCGACGAACTGGACGCGGCGCTGGACGACTCGAACATCGGACGGTTCGTCGCCGTGGTGAAGGACTTCCTCGCGAACTCGCAGTTCATCGTGATCACCCATAACCGCCAGACCATCGGCACGGCGAACGTCCTCTACGGCGTCACGATGGAGAAGCGCGGCGTCTCGAAGATCATCTCGGTGAAATTCAATCGCCAGCATGGGCCGACCGTCGAGGCCGTCCATGCGCCCGAGGCCGTCGCGGAAGCCGTGACGACGGCCGGGGTGGCGGAGCCGGCGGCCCCTGCCGCGGAGGTCGCGGTCGAGGCCGTCGACGCGGCTGTGGCGACCGCCGTCGAGGACCCACCGCCGCCCGCGGGCTGACCCTTTCCATCGAGAACACGATGCGTGCCGCCCACGCCAGACCGGCTCCCAACCCGCGAGGGTGGCCGTGCCGGATGTGGATTTGCCTTGCGGTTTCCGTCTTGGTTGCGTCGGCAGGCGCTGGTGAAACGACCGGCAAACTGCCGCCAGGCTCCATCGTGGTTCCCCGGCGGCATTGGACGAAGCGCGTCGCCGTGCCGGCATTCCCCATGGAGTCCCTGCTTCCTGCATCCGGGTATGGGACGGCGGGCCCCACGCTGGTCTGCGAATGGCCGTTGGGGCGGATCGCAACCAACATCGCCTGCCGGAGCGACACGAACCTCGCCTACCACCTCTACCTGCCGCGCGGCCTGCAGCAGGGCCGCAAGTACCCGGTCATGTTCATCGTCGGCGCCGTGACGGGCGATCCGTCCACGCTCGGCCGCCATCTCGACGGCGCGGAACGGAACGGCTTCATCCTTGCGGCTCCCTCCCTCGCCGCCCGCGAGAACTTCGATCGTGCCACAACCACGTTGCGCACCATGATCCCGGACGTGCTCGCCCGGACTCCCGCCGACACGCGCCGCCTCTACGCGGGCGGCTATTCGGACGGCTCCCGCATCGCGGTTCTTGCCGCCGGCGACGGGTTCGGGCATCCCGCCGCGGGCGTCCTGTTCTGTGCCATGGGCG
>CAYXFW010000219.1:2313-5438 GCA_964464305.1 uncultured Verrucomicrobiota bacterium | reverse complement strand
CCGGCCTCCTGGCCGACGAGATGGGCCTGGGCAAGACCGTGCAGACCCTGGCGTGGTTGCGCATGGAGCGGCTGAACCCCGAGGCGCGCGGCCGCCCGGCGCTCATCGTGTGCCCGACCAGCCTCATCGACAACTGGGCCGAGGAGGCCGCTCGCTTCACGCCCACGCTCAAGGTCCAGATCATCGCGGGGCTCGACCGGCACGAGCGCTGGGACGCCGTCGACCAGGCCGACCTGCTGATCACCTCCTACGCGCTGCTGCGGCGCGACCTCGACCGGCACCTGCAGCACCAGTTCTCCGTCGTCGTCCTCGACGAGGCGCAGCACATCAAGAACCGCGCCACCCGCAACGCCATCGCGGCGAAGCAGCTCAAGGCGTTCCACCGGCTCGTGCTCACGGGCACGCCGATGGAGAACAGCGTGACGGACCTGTGGTCGATCGTGGACTTCCTGATGCCCGGCTACCTCGGCACGGCCGACGGTTTCCGCCGCCGCTACGAACAGCCGGTCATGCAGGGCGCCGAGGAGGGCGAGGCCGCGCTCGTGCGGCTGCGCCGGAAACTGCGTCCGTTCCTCATGCGCCGCATGAAACGCGACGTGGCCCGCGAACTGCCGCCGAAGATCGAGCGCATCGCCCACTGCACGCTCACCGGCGACCAGCAGCGCGTGTACAAGGAGATCCTCGACTCGTCCCGCCGCCGCATCGCCGACATGGTCGCCGAACGCGGCTTCGACCGGTCGCGCATGGAGATCCTCCGCACGCTGCTCCGCCTGCGGCAGGTCTGCTGCCATCTCGACCTGCTTCGCATGGAGGGGCTGAAGAGCGAGTTCCCGTCGGCCAAGATGGACCTCCTTTTCGAACTGCTCGACGAGGCGCTCGACGGCGGCCACCGCGTGCTCCTGTTCAGCCAGTTCGTCTCGATGCTCACCATTCTTCGCGCCGAGATGGAGCGCCGCCAGTGGCGCTACTGCTACCTCGACGGCGCCACGCAGGACCGGCTCTCCGTGGTCAAGCAGTTCAACGGCGACCGCGGCATCCCGGTCTTCCTCATCAGCCTCAAGGCCGGCGGCACGGGCCTGAACCTCGTCGGCGCCGACATGGTCGTCCACTACGATCCGTGGTGGAACCCCGCCGTCGAGAACCAGGCGACCGACCGCGCCTACCGTATCGGCCAGAAACGCACCGTCTACAGCGTCAAGCTCATCGCCCGCGACACCGTCGAGGAACGCGTCGTCGCCATGCAGCGCCGCAAGCAACAACTCATCGACGCCGCTGTCGAAGCCGGCGGCGCCGCCATTTCCCGCATGACCTGGGAGGACGTGAAGGAAATCCTGGATATGTAGGGAGGCGGCGAAGGATGAGGGATGAAACCTGAAACCTGAAAGCGGACCGGATGACACTCGCCACTGGCCACCTGACACTTGTCCCGCGGTGTGGGGACAGAGATCGGGTGGCGCGGCCGCTCCGCGGGCGCGCTCCGGGGGGCCGGACACTCAAAGGCGTCCAGGATTCGGACAACCCGACCTTCCACCCGTCCGACCTTTTGACGGGATTGCCTCACATCCTTTCCGTTCTCATCAAGGGGGAGCCGATCGCAGGAGATGTGCGATGACCATAGTCCAAAACATGGCGGCAGTGTGCGTCGCTCTTGCTGTCGCTGGTCATGTGTCTTGCGTTACAAGAACGCAGTCCAGCGAGCGTCGATGCGCGCGGTTGGATGAGCAACTTGTGGCTCTAGGCCAGACCCCGCTGGGCCTCTGTCCATCGCCGTGCTCGCGCGCCGATGCGGATGGGAGCGTATCTGTCGCATATCGGTTCATTATTGAGGCCGGAGTGGGGGAGGCCCGCCGGCTCAACGTGCTCCTACTCTGCGGCAATGTTGGCCTCGCAACCATTGCGGGCAGCAACGCTCCAACGATGCGTTACGATCTCATTGCATCTGCGGCTACGCAGAAGGGAGATCCTGCGACATTGACAGGGGAGTCTGTCAAATCAGGCCGTCGCCGTTTGTCCGAGGAGGAGGTCGTGGGCTGGCTTGAATTGATGGCGGGATCAGAGATATGGATGTTGCCGCCGCTTGCCCGGCTGCCGACCCGCGACGACGGGAGGGTGCGCATGGTCTATGATTCGCGATATATCTTCGAGCGCTGGTACGGCAAAGGAGACTACAGGCGTGTCATTCGGTATCCAGGACTGAGTCTCGTCGGGGATGTGATCGGCCATCGTGTGCTCGCCGAGATCGACGCCACTGTGAGCAACGCGGGGAAGGGGAGCGGCAGGGATTGAAGGAGGACGGGGACAGGAGAATGGGGACATAGAAACGGAGGCGGAGGTTCGGGCAGTTTGGCAGGATATGTGGAGGGAATGGGTTGCGTGGTCTCGTGGCCGGGCCGATTTGTCCAAGGGGTGGAAGGGCGGCCGGTGTTGTCGTCCGAACCTTGGACAACGCCATCCCCTGAACTCTGGTGCGCCACGGTCGATGTCCCCATGACTCCAGTTTTGACGAAGGATGAAGGATGAAACCTGAAAGCGGGCCGGACGACACTCGCTACTCGACACTGCCCTCCGACACTCGACACTGGCCACCTGACACATGGGCCGCGGTGTGACGGGACTGCTTCACTGTCCCTCTGTTCTCACCGGATTCGCAGGATGTCGGAGGGCTATTTGCGACGGTGAACCCGGATCCAGTCGATTTCCATGCCGGCGGGGTAGTGGGAGGGATCGGTTGGGCCGGGGCCATTGACCCATTTGCCGCCGATCTGCATGGAGAGGATGAAGTAGAAGGGCTGGTCGAAGGGCCATTGCTTCTCGCCCAGCGCCGGCACGCGCGGATAGGTATGGGTGGGTTTCCCGTTCACGGTGAACACGATCGTGTTCTCATCCCAATCGCAGCCGTACGTGTTCCAGTCATCCCGATGGATTGCAGCCGTACCTCCCTTTTTTGGGGTGTTGGTCTTGTCGATCTTCTGCGTGTATTCGGAATGCACCGTCTGATAGATTTTGGAGTCGAAGTTCAAGTGTTCCATCAGATCGATTTCGCCGCCGGCGGGCCATCCGCGTCCGGCTCCCAGCATCCAGAGCGCCGGCCATGCGCCCTGGGCGCTCTTGAAGCGTGCCCGGAT
>CAYXFW010000219.1:0-2303 GCA_964464305.1 uncultured Verrucomicrobiota bacterium | reverse complement strand
CCTGCCATATTGGAAGGCGAATTTCCCCTTGCTGGTGACTCCGGCGGTCAGATGGGGCGCGCTGTCCGTATCCGTCCTGTCGTTGACCATCCCGCGAAGGTGGAGCACCCCGTTCTCGATCTTCAGCAGGCGCGGATCGTCCGACATGGTGTCGTTCCAATCGGATCCGCCGCGCTTGCAGAGCTCCCACTTGGAGCTGTCCAACTGAGGGCCGGCGAAATCGTCCTCCCAAACCAGCACCCATCCCACCGGCGTGGAATCCGCGGCCGCCATCGTGGCGGTGCGCGGCTTGTCATTCGTGCCCGCGAGGGCACCGGAAACCCCGCTGAGGCAGATGACCCCGAGAAGCAACCCTCCCAGTCCAGACTTCATTCCTGTTCTCCCAGCAACGGGCAGCAGACTATTTGGGCCAGACCTGCTCCCTATTCTCATCATCGAACCGGGCGCAAATGGTGTAGGTGCCGTTCGTCTTGCGTTCAACGGAAAGAAGTGTGTGATCGAATCCTCCAACCCAAAGGTAGCAGACTCTTCGAAATGTCCCGGCCTCAACATCAATGCGCTGAATCCCTATGGACTGAAGCTCCGCGGGGATGTCTTTGCCCGAAAGAAAGACGACGTCGTTGCTCTTGCCGAAGCGCAGGAGTAGGTCGTCAGTTCTTTGGACCCATTGAGGAACATCTCGCTCGGTCAAAGATGACATGTACCTCTTCCCCGCACGCATCTGGTGAAACAGAATCCAGTCGAGCGCCATGGCGCTAGCGGCAATCGCGACGAGAATGCAGGTGGCAGTCCAGAGACGCTTACGTACAGTTCTCATTTGTGCATGTTCCGCGTCCGGCCATCTTTACGAGTCTCGGCGGTCTCCGGACTGGTTTGTCGCGTGCGTCGGTTCTCCTGCGGGGGATGGTGCGCCCGCTGGTTTTCGCGGTCAAGCGGCTTGTGTTGCGTGTCGTGCCGTGGGGGCGGACCTCCAGGTCCGTCCCGGCCCTGGCGATGCGCGGGAGTCTGCGCGTGCGCGAAGGCTGCGACGGAGCTGGAGCTCCGCCGCCACGGGTCTGGGCCGCGACGGGATGACGGGATGGGGGGATGCGCAGGGCGCGAATCCTGTTCATCCTGTGATCCCGTCTGCTGGCTGCTCCTGCCCGGGTCTGCCGTTGCGCCCTGTCGGGGCGGATCAGGGAACCACGGAGGGCTCGCTCTTGCCAAGAGCGAGGGCGATGCCGCGGCGGCACGTTTCGCAGGGGCGCGCGGACTTTGCGTCATGCTCCGCGAGGTTTCGGGAATAGGAGCGCGCGCAGGTCGGGCTGGAGCAGCGGCCCACGCCGAGCATGAACCCGATGCTGGACAACGCCTGCTTGGACGCGCGGACCAGGAGCCTGGCCGAGTCCGGCGGCTCCACGTTGAAGTCGGCCGTGAAACGGCGGTAGGACATCACGCCGTATCCCGCGCCGACCAGGGCCGTCCCAAATGCGAAGTTGCTGCGATCCATGAACACGTCGACGCCGGCAACTCCGAGGTAGAACACCGACGGTTTCTTCATCGCCTGCGTGCGCTCCTGGAGCGTCGCCAGGAGCGGATCGGTGTGCCACTGGGGATCCGCGCCCCGCGCCGCCTCCAGAACCGCGTCCAACTCCTTCAGCGCGGCTTCGCCGCCGCCGGCCAGCGTCGTGGCGCGGAGCGCCTTGACGGCGTCGTCGGCGGAGCGGATGTCCTCCCGCCGGATGCCCATCGCCTGCAGCGGCTGAGCCTTTTCCGGATCCCCGAGGGTCGTCTGCATGTGCGTCAGGATTCCCGTTTGCATGCGGCTGAGGCGGTCGCGTGTGGGCGCCGGCAGTTCGATGCATGCATCCTGAACCGACACCGGGACCCCGAGCGTGTCGCCCAGGGAGCGCGCCATCGCCCACAGCAGCCAATGGTCCGTGTGCCCCAGCGGAATCAGGATCACCGTGGAGACTGCCGGATCCGGGAGGGCGAGGGGATCGGGCCGGCGGATGGCGTCTTTGCCGAGCCGTGCGCGCGCGCGGCCGATCAGTTCGTCGGTCTCCGCCCGGTCATGGACCAGCCCGGCCTTCTCCCGCGCGGCTGCCGCGTCGCCGCGCGCCGCCAGGAACTCCGCGGCTTGGATCTGGTACTTCAGATTCCACGGGTCGAGTTTCAGGGCTTCGTCCATATAGCGAAGCGCCTCGTTGGTGGAGCCACTGCGCACCAACTCGTCGACGTACCGCCAGATTTCGCCGACCTCGCGCCCCATCCGGATATTGCTGTCCAACGCGAGAACGCGATCCGCCGCGCGCTTGAGGGTG
>CAYXFW010000218.1:0-5445 GCA_964464305.1 uncultured Verrucomicrobiota bacterium | reverse complement strand
GCCGCCCGGGCCTCGCCGTGAGGCAGAATCGAATCGTTTGCCGCATCCGTGCCCGGGGCGGCGGACGCGGTTGCCCACGACCACGCAACCCCCACGCCCACGATCCGGCCCGCGGTTCGCAGGGCGCTGCGCCGCCGCGGCGAAGCGGCTACGCACCGGCCGGGACCGGCATGACAGGGCGTCTTCGTGTCCGGGACGATGCCACGGCCACACGGCGTGCACAAGCGTCGTTCCGGGGCGCACGGCACTTCTGCGGGGATGGCATCCAGAGTCGCGAGCGCACCGATGTAGCCGCGACCGAGGGTCGCGGCAGGCAAGCGCACGGAGACGCAAGAGAGCCGCGACCCGCGGTCGCGGCTACAGCCGACCTACTCGAGAACCGCATCCTGGCCGCCGTCGTTTATCTCTCGTGAACATGGGCCGCAGAAGTGCCACTCGTGCGTCGGCGGAGGTCTTGCGACGACGGATGGCTTCGGATAGGCTGCGGACATGGAACCGGGGTCGAGGGAAGATATCTACGCCGCACCGGCGACGGGGCAGCGGCCTGTCGCGCGGATGAAGAAGGTGACGCGCCGGAAGCGGCGGCTGTCGGCCCGGTCCCGCTATCCCGCCCCGCACCGCGAAGGGCACCGGATCGCCCCCCGCGAACTTCGACGTCGCATCGTCTTCTGGACCCTTCTTGCCGCGCTGGTCGCGATCGGCGGCTACGGTTTCTACAAGAGCCGGGCTTCTCCCTCCCCGCCCGTCATGACGCCGAAGGCGGTGGACCTGGTGAGCCCGTCGCGGCCGTAGGAAGCGGGCGGCGAGTCTGAACCGTGAACCCCTGAACCTCGGAACCTTGGTCTTCCCATGCACCCACGCCTGCTCCACCCCGGCATTCACTGGCTCGGCGCGATCGACTGGGACCGCCGGCTCTTCGATGCGCTGATTCCGATTCCCGAGGGGACGTCCTACAACGCCTACCACGTGCAGGGCGCGCAGAAGTCGGCGCTTCTCGACAGCGTCGATCCGGCATTTCGCGACGTGTTTCTCCGCCAGCTCGACCGTCTGCCGGCTCCGGACTACGTGATCGCCCACCATGCCGAGCCCGATCATTCCGGCTGCCTGCCGGACGTGCTTCGCAAGTTCCCGGCCGCGCAGCTTCTCTGCACGCCGAAAGCGCAGGGCATGCTGTGCGATCTGCTGCCGGACCTGCCGCCGGACCGCATCCGCCCGGTCGCCGACGGCGAGCGCATCGACCTGGGCGGGCGCACGCTGCGGTTCGTCCTCACACCGTGGGTCCACTGGCCGGAGACGATGGTGACCTTCCTCGAGGAGGATCGCGGCCTGTTCTCGTGCGACTTCTTCGGCTCGCACCTGGCCACGTCCTCCTCCTGGGCTGAAGCCGACGCGCGCACGCTTCCGGGCGCGAAGCTCTACTACGCGCAGATCATGATGGCCTACGCCGTGGTCGTGCGGAAGAACCTGGAAAAGGTCCGGGCGCTCGACCCCGCATGGATCGCGCCGAGCCACGGGCCCGTCCACGCGCGCCCGGCCGCGATCCTCGACGCGTACGGAAGCTGGCTCAACGACCCACCGCGCCGCAAGGCGGTCCTCGTGCGCGTTTCGACCCACGGCAGCACCGCCGCGATGGCCGACCGGCTCGTTGCGGAACTCATCGACCGTGGCGTGGAGGTCGAGCCGTTCGATGCCTGCACGCTGCCGGTGGACCGCTATGCGTCGGCCCTCGTCGATGCGGGCGCCATCGTGTTCGCCGCGCCGGCGGTGTGGGACGGTCCGCATCCCGCCGCGTTGCTGGCCATGACCATCGCGGCGGGACTCAAGCCCAAGGCGCGCATCGTGGCCACGCTCGGATCGTACGGCTGGAGTCCGAAGGCGCTCCTCGATCCCGCGGCCCGTATGCCCGGATCCAAGGCCGAGTTCCTGCCGCCCGTGGTCGCGCGGGGCGCGCCGCGAGCCGACACGTTCGCCGCGATCGATGCGCTGGCGGAGACGATCGACGGGAAGCTGAACGCGGCTGGCTGACGGGTGCAGATCCGGTGCCGCGGGACGCACGCGCGCCAGGGGCGGCGGGCAGGCGCTTCGGTGCGCAGGAAGGCCGCGATCCTCCGTCGCGTTGCGCTATGGAGGACAAGCCGGTCGCGGCTACAGCAGCCGAACTGTGGTGCGGAGACCCTGTAGCCGCGATCGGTGATCGCGGCAATCCGTACGGAAACCGTTCCGGTTACTTCCTGTCCGGCGGCCGGACGCGGATTTTCACGACTCGGCGGGTGGCGGCCGGCAGGGTCGCGGGGCCGGAGGCTGCGGAGGGCGGAGTGATCTCCGTCTCGCGCCTCGGCGCGGGCACTGGCGCCGGTTTGGCCTCCACGACTTCCTCGGGCTCCACGGCCTCCTCGACGTCCTCGACGATCTCCTTGAGCATCGTCGAATATCCCTTGCCGCCGGCCATCTCGTCGGCCACCTCGCGCAAGATGGTCTGCGTCCCCTTGCCCGGATCGGTTTCGAAGGAGAACGTGCAGGAGCCGACGCGGACCTGGTCGCCCGGCTCGAGCTTCACCATGTCGATGCGCCGGCCGTTGACGAACGTGCCGTTCTTGGACTTGAGGTCCTTGAGGAGGAAGTCGCCGTCCCACACACGAAGGCCGCAGTGCAGGCGGGAGGCCTTGTCGTCGAGGATGACGAGATCCGCCTCGGGGCTCCGGCCGATCGTGATCGGCCGGTCGCCGAGTTCGAACTCCATCTGCGTGCCGTCCGTCTTCCGATATCGCAGAACCATGTTCGTGCCCGCCGTTTCCGGCGTCTCCGTGGTGCAGTTTGGGGCTAGATCGCACCCTTGGCAAGGAGCGATCTGAAATAGTCGATGGTCCGGCCGAGACCCTGTTCGAGCGTGATCTCCGGCTCCCACTTCAGCCGGGCCCTGGCCTGGGTGATGTCGGGCTGGCGGACCTTGGGATCGTCCACGGGCAGCGGCTTGTGAACGACGGACGACTGGCTGCCGCAGGCGGCGACGATGGTCCGCGCGAACTCCAGGACGTTCATCTCGCGCGGATTGCCGATGTTGACGGGCTCGTGGAGGTCGCTGCGCGAGAGGCGGACGATGCCCTCGACGAGGTCGGATACGTAGCAGAAGCTGCGCGTCTGGCGGCCGTCGCCGAAGACGGTGATCGGCTCGCCCTTCAGCGCCTGGGTGATGAAGGCCGGCACGACCCGGCCGTCGTGCGGGCGCATGCGCGGGCCATAGGTGTTGAAGATGCGGACGATTTTCGTGTCGACCCCGTGGGCCCGGTGGTAGGCCATGGTCATCGCCTCGGCGAAGCGCTTGGCCTCGTCGTACACCCCGCGCGGGCCGATGGGGTTGACGTTGCCCCAGTAGGCCTCCGGCTGCGGATGGACGAGGGGGTCGCCGTAGACCTCGGACGTCGACGCGAGAAGAAACCGGGCCTTCTTGGCGCGCGCGAGGCCGAGCGCCTTGTGCGTGCCGAGAGCGCCGACCTTCAGGGTCTGGATCGGCAGCTCCAGGTAGTCGATGGGGCTTGCGGGCGAGGCGAAGTGAAACACGAAATCCACGCGCCCCGGCAGGAAGATGTATTCCGTCACGTCGTGGTGGATGAACCGGAACGCGCGGTTCCCGGCGAGGTGGCCGATGTTGGCCACATTGCCCGTGATCAGGTTGTCCAGGGCGATGACCGAATGCCCGTCGGCCAGCAGGCGGTCGCAGAGATGGGAGCCCAGAAAGCCGGCGCCCCCGGTGACAACTGAAACGGCGGTGGTGTCCATGGAAAGCCCTCGCAAATGCCGTGCATCATAGTGGGCGGGCGTCGCGATGTACAGAGCCCCGCGGTTTTGGGGGAGGACCCGGGGGGCGGATTTGCAGTGCGGGGGGCCTGCGGCTAGACTGCGGAGCTTTCCGGGCCCGGGGCGCCGTCGACGGCGCGGGGCGGTCGGAACGGGGGTTCAGCATGACGACGAAGCGGATTGCGGTTCTGGCCGGGGACGGGATCGGGCCTGAGATCATGGCGGAGGCGGTGAAGGCGCTCGACGCCGTGTCGCGGCGGTTCGGCCCCGCATTCGAGTACGTCCACGCCGATGTGGGCGGGGCGGCGATCGACCGCCACGGCCACGCCCTGCCGTCCGCGACGCTCGCAACCTGCGAGGCATCCGCCGCGATCCTGTTCGGCTCGGTCGGGGGGCCGAAGTGGGATACCCTTCCGCCCGCGCAGCGCCCCGAGCGCGCCTCGTTGCTCCCGCTGCGCAAGCACTTCGGACTCTTCTGCAACCTCCGCCCCGCGCGCCTCTGCCCCGCGCTGCGGCACCTCAGCCCGCTGCGGCCGGAGATCACGGTGAAGGGGTTCGATATCCTGTGCGTCCGGGAGCTGACGGGCGACATCTACTTCGGCGAGCCCAAGGGGCGGAGCGGCAGCGGGCCGGACGAGCGCGCCTTCGACACCATGGCCTACACCCGCCGCGAGGTGGAGCGGATCGCGGTCCAGGCCTTCACCATGGCCCGCGGACGCCGGCGCCGGGTCGCTTCGGTGGACAAAGCCAACGTCCTGACGACGATGGTCCTCTGGCGGGAGGTCGTGACGGAGATCGGCCGCGCCTTCCCGGACGTGCAGCTCGAACACATTTACGTCGACAACGCCGCCATGCAGTTGATCCGCCGGCCGTACGACTTCGACGTGATGCTCTGCGGAAACATGTTCGGCGACATTCTCAGCGACGAGTGCGCGGTGCTTGGCGGCTCGATCGGCATGCTGCCTTCCGCAAGTCTCAACGAACAGGGCTTCGGCCTGTACGAACCCGCGGGGGGGTCGGCGCCCGACATCGCCGGCCGCGGCGTCGCGAACCCGATGGGGCAGATCCTCTCCGCCGCCCTGATGCTGCGCCATTCCTTCGGCCTCCACGACGCATCCCGCGCGGTGGAGCAGGCGGTCGATGCGGTCCTGTCGGAGGGCCTTCGCACGCGCGATCTATGCGCCGAGGGCGAGACGCCGGCAACGACCTGCCAGATCGGCGACGCCATCGCCGCCCGCATCGCCGCGGCCTGAATCGACAGCGGGCGGCGTCGGGCGAACCCGGCTATGCGATGCCCAGAGGTGCCGGAATCAGCGCGAGCGAGATCTTCCGACTGCGCGCAGCGTCCGCCAGGCATCTTCGAGGGCGGGAAGGACGGCGCGATCCTTGCGCCGGTTGAGAGCTTTCTTGCTGGCAATGATCCGGTCGAGCCGAAGCACAGGGAGCCGCAGTCCCTGGATGCGAACCCAGACTGCACTCTTTATTTCTTCGTCAAAGGGGCCCAATCCATGCATATGCACGACCAGGTCGAACAGATCGGCTCCCGGTCCCGCGAGCATGGGTGGATTCAGACCGATCGGGGGGACGTAGGCGACGCCACAGTCATTCATGGCGCGCAGGAACCGCTCTGAGCCGGGCTCGGGAGTCCAG
>CAYXFW010000217.1:0-5460 GCA_964464305.1 uncultured Verrucomicrobiota bacterium | reverse complement strand
CGACGTGCCGGTCGCCTTCAACGATCCGTCGGGCGCATGGACGATCCGGGCCGTCGACCTGTACAGCGGGACGGAAGCCTCGTGCCGTTTCCGGGTGAAAGAATGAGCGCGGGTCCTGGCGGCGAGGGGCGGATTCCGCGTGACGGAGGATGCCGGTGGAAGGGCGGGACGGGGAGGTGTCGAATGAATGCGAATCGACAGATCGGGGCGGTCCTGGTCGCGGCGGCATGCATGTCCGGTGGATTGGGGACCGCGGTACCGGCCGAACCCGGGCGCGTGATCTTCCTGGACCGGGGACGGGATGAGCGGATCATCGACAGCCCGACGGCTCCCGAGCACGTTCGCGGGTTGACCGGGGTCAGCCACCAGATGGATCTGGACAGCGGCAAGGTGGTCTACGGTCTCCGGTATTGTGCCGCCGTGAACCCGCGCCACTCCGGTGGCGCCGTGCCCGGCGAGGGCTATCTCGGCATGGCCCTGCCGAGCCAGTGCAACTGGTATTACGGCGGCTTCCTCGATCTGCAGATCGACGGTCGCGCGGTCGGCACGACGAGGTTGCATTCCCTGACGGGTCGGGCCGATGGGCCGACAGGCCACGTCGACTTCATTTTTGACACAACGCAGGCCGTCGTCCGCATCCGGTTCATGGTCAAGGCCGGCGACGATGCGCTCTATACCCAGGCACTTCTGGAGCCGAAAGCGCCGATCAAGTCCATCCGGCTGGTCGCCCGCTGCTATCCCTCGGCCTTCAGCTCGGACGCCGAGCGACACGTCCTCACGCCCGTGCGCGCCCTCGAGAAGGGGCGCACCGTCGACCTCGATCTCGCCCGGGAGAATTGGCTGTTCTACATGGACCGGCTTCTGGACAAGGGGGTCCATATCGCCCCGCACACCGGCGTCGGCCCCTGCGCCTTTCTGTGGGCCGGCGGCCAGACCGCGCGCGGCAGCATCGGCGTGGGAAACTACGGGATCGACACCCGTCTCGATCTCGATCCCGGACGCCGCGACTTCCGCTTCGTCTTCTTCGACTATGCAGGCAGGTCCAATGCCGTG
This sequence comes from uncultured Verrucomicrobiota bacterium, assembly GCA_964464305.1. Taxonomy (GTDB): domain Bacteria; phylum Verrucomicrobiota; class Kiritimatiellia; order PWTM01; family PWTM01; genus VGWF01. The sequence continues at coordinate 4,407 of CAYXFW010000217.1, read as the reverse complement.
GCCGAGGCGGATCTCAAGGGACGCGCCGATGCCCTGCATCGCGAGCTTGCCGCCTTCTCCTTCACCGACCCGCGCGTGGCCGGATGGGCGCCCGCCGAGCGACGCGCGGAGGTGCTGGCCCTTCTGGCGAAGGCGCAGGATGTCGGCGAGATCGCGCGGCGCTACGAGCAGTGGACGGAGAAGCTCGCGGCGGCCCTCGCGAGGATCCGGGCGGCGGATGCGGGGTCCATTTTGGCCGAGGCCGAGGCGTCCGCCATTGTCAGCGAGTGGGAGAAGGGCCTTCCCGAGTTGAAGTTGCGCGCGCTCCTGGGTGTGATATAATCAAGGTTTATTTTCTCACCGGGTCGCGGGGGATCGGATGTGCAGTACGCGCGGCCGGGAACCGGAGGCGGAATGAGTCGCGGAAAACTCGCGGTGGTTGGGTTGGCTGCAGTCCTTGGGGTTGCCGGGCTGGCGCGGGGGCAGTCCGACGGGATTTTCGCGGACTTTCAGACCAGCATGGGTTCCTTCACGTGCCGCCTCGACCACGTCAACGCGCCGCGCACGGTCGCTAATTTCGTGGGTCTTGCCACGGGTGCGCGAACGTGGCTTGACCTGAACACCGGCGTGGCGAAGACAAACGGGTTCTACGACGGACTGACGTTTCACCGGGTCATCTCCGGGTTCATGCTCCAGGGCGGCTCCCCGAATGCGCTGGGAACCGACGGGCCCGGCTACTCGTTTCCGGACGAATTCAGCACGCTGCTCCGGCACGATGGCGCGGGTGTGCTCTCGATGGCCAATTCGGGCGAGGACACGAACGGATCCCAGTTCTTCGTCACCCTGGCCGCCACGACATGGCTGAACGACGTCCACTCGGTCTTCGGCCGCGTGGAAGGCGGCATGGACGTTGTGACGGCCATCGGCGCGGTGGCGACCGACGGCAATGACAAGCCCGTGACACCGGTCGTGGTCTCCAACGTCACGATCCGCCGTGTCGGCGCGGCGGCCGCGGCGTTCAATGTGGTGACACAGAAGCTGCCGGTGGTCCGGAACGTCAAACTTGGACTCTCCGGCGCGGGAGCGAACATCTTCCTGCCGTTTGCCCGTCTTGCCTACTCGCAATACCGGCTGTATTCGACGTCGGACCTCCTGTCCCCGGTCTGGACCTATAACGATCTCGGCTTCGAGGGGGCAATTCCAACGGCGGACGGGGTGGAAGCGGACATCACCGGGGCCGGTCGCATTTTCTTTTCGCTGGCCGAGGTGCGCTATCCGCCCGCGCCGGCCAACTTGCTCAATCGAACGCTCACGTTGGTTTTCAGTTTCGGCGATACGATCATCGTGAACTTCAACGGGTCCGGTGGCGGCGCGTACACCTACGTGGGGTTCGAATCGGGCGCGATCACGCAGTACACGTGGACGCCGGACATGTTTCACGGGTTTCTTTCCCCGATCGTGTTCAACAACGCGTGGGCGCTGCACGTTCGACTGACCCCGATCACCGACACCGCGGGCACCTTCGTCGACTACGTGTACAATTCCGGCACCGGCTCGTGGGATAAACGATTCACCGGAACCTTCACGCTATCGCCCTAGCCATTGCACGGCTGCGGAGGCCGGCTGCGCCTCACGCCTTCGGATGGGCCTTTTCGTAGACTTCGCGCATCCGTTCGATCGACACATGGGTGTAGAGCTGCGTGGTCGACAGGCTCGCATGGCCCAGCAATTCCTGAACGCTCCGCAGATCGGCCCCCGCGTCAAGCAGGTGGGTTGCGAAACTGTGCCGGAGGGTGTGCGGCGTGATGTCCGGCGAGAGATTGGCGGCGATGAGGCTCGGCTTGAGCATCCGTTGGATCGAGCGCGGCGTCAGCCGCCCTCCGGTATGCCCGACGAACATCGGCTTGTCGCGACGGGGAAGGTCCGCAAAGGCGAGGTCCCGCAACTCGAGCGCCCGGCGTAACGCGCGGATGGCCGGATTGCCGAGGGGGCAGAGGCGCTCCTTCTTGCCCTTGCCGAGGACGCGGGCGACGCCGGAAATGAAGTCGAGGGAGGTCTCCCGCAGTCCTGCGCATTCCGCGATGCGCATGCCCGTGCTGTAGAGAAGCTCCAGGATCGCCGCGTCGCGCGCCGCCGCATATTCGATCCAGCGGCGCCGCTCGGGCAGGGTCTCGTCCTTCAGCGCCGCCGCGGCCAGCTTTGCCGGCGCGTCGAGGAGGCGCCCCGCATCGGCGACCGTCAGCACTTTCGGCAGGCGGCGTTCGCGGCGGGGGAGGTGGACGGCGGCGAAGGGATTTGCCCCGACGATTTCCTCGCGGAGCAGAAACCGGAAGAATGCGCGCAGGCTCGAGGCCTTGCGCGCGGTCGTCGTCGGCGACAACCCCTGCTTCTGAAAGCCCACCAGAAAGCGGCGGGCGCTGAAGCGGTCGCACGAGACCCATGCCAGCGGCGACGCGGCGCCGGCGCCCCAGGTGAGATCGGCGAATTGCTGGAGGTCGGTCAGGTAGGCGTCGAGGGTGTGCGCCGATGCATTTCGCTCGGCCTCGAGGTACTGGATGAACTGGCGCACGTTCGGGTCGGCCGTGACCGTCCGTCCATGGGGAGCGGCGGATGTGCCGGCGCTCATGGCGCATACAGGCGGCGCTGTTCGTGCTCGCTGCCGCCCTCCGTCTCGATGCCGATGTCGATCCTCCGCATCGCCGGGAGTCCGGCCCGCAGGCGGTCGCGAAGCCGGTCGAACTCGTCGCGGAAGTCCTCGGACCGGACCTCCGGCTGCAGTACGACATCCACGGCCAGATCGTAGCCGCCGGCCGGCCCTGTCAGCCGCAAGTCGTGGAATCCGGACACGTGGCCGTGCGCGTCGACCATGCGCTGCAGGAACGCCTCCGCCTCGCCATAGGCCGGATGGCTGCGGTCGATCGGGTCGGCGTGGGCGATCACCTTGGCGCCGGTCACCTGGGCGACGCGCAGTTCCGCCTGCTCGGCCATCGCGTGCGCCGCCGTCACGGTCAGGTTGGCGTCGACTTCGATGTGGAGGGAGATCAGGCGGACATCGCCGTAGGCGTGAACGATCACATCATGGACGCCGCGCACGCCCGGCACCCCGGCCGCGAGGCCGCGGATCCGCGCCAGGTCGGCCGCGGTCGGCGCCTCGCCGATCAGCGTATTCAAGGCGGCGCGGGTATAGCGGATGCCGGTCCACGCGATGAACCCCGAAACGCCCAATGCCGCCCAGCCGTCGACGCTCAACCATCCGATCCGCGTGCCGAACAGGGCGAGCAGCACAAGCCCCGTGGAGGCGATGTCGAAGATGTGATTCCATGCGTCCGCATCGAGCACCTGCGATCGCGACGCGCGGGCGATCGTCCAGGCGAAGAGGGCCATCCACGCCTTGACGATCACCGTGCCGCCCAGTACCGCCAACAGCCATGGCGGCGCCGCGCAGGGTTCGGGGTGCAGCAGGCGGCGGATCCCGGAACTCGCGACCTCGAGGCTGACGCCGATCAGAAGGATCGCAAGCACCAGCATCGCCACGGTCTCCAGCCGTCCGTGGCCGAACGGGTGCTTCCGGTCCCCGGGCTTTCGCGAGAACCGGCAGCCCAGCGCGATCACGAGGCTGCTGGCGATATCGGCCGCGTTGTTCGCGGCATCGGCGATCAGCGACACACTGCCCGAGAAGATGCCGAGAAAGGCCTTCGTTGCACTGAGAACAAGGCTGATCCCGGTGCTCAGGTAGCCCTCGAACTCGCCCAACCTCTGTCGTGAATCCGTCGCCGCCGGGTCGACCCCCGCCGGCACAATGCGACGTACCAGCAGCCCCGTCAGACCCCGGGGCGGCCAGGCAGGCTTCGATGTGTCAGGGTGCGCCTTTGTCATGCCGTTCGGGCGGATTGTAGTCTTTCAACGCCCCGAGGCGAGCCGGATCGGGACTACTTCACCCGCGCCTTCAGCGGCGACGCGGCGTCGTCGGCGATCTTCACGCCCTTGGCCATCCAGCCGTCGGGGCGGTCGCGGCCTACCTTCACCGTGTATTTGCCGGGCGCGTAGACGGGCGGGCGGAACGATGGGCCCGCGATGCGGCGCGTGTAGAGGATGTCGCCGTCGGCCTCGCGGATGACCTGCACGACCGGGTCCTGTACGCCCTCGACGATGACCTCGGGCAGCCGGCCTGCGACCGTACGTCCGTCGTTGTCGGCCATGTTGAAGGACACCGGCCAGCCGGGATACTGGGCGGCATCGCCCTTCGCGAGATCCGCGTAGCGCGGCCAGCATTCGAAGGTCGTCTTCCCGGTCTTCTTCTCGAAGCGGACCAGCGCGTAGCCGTCGCCCAGCATCGCCTTGGGATCGCGGCGGTTGTCGGCCATTACCTTGATCGAGCCGAAGGAGGGGTTGGCGTACGCAATCATCGTGATCCGGTTGTACAGCCCG
>CAYXFW010000216.1:0-5473 GCA_964464305.1 uncultured Verrucomicrobiota bacterium | reverse complement strand
GGACCATCAGCGGATACGGGTGGGCGCCGAAGCCGGTGCCGAGGACGTAGTGCGTCGTGTGCACGTTCGTGACCCAGTCGCGCATCGCCTCGCTGATCGCCTCCTTGAGCGTCTCCTGACCGGCGGTGACGGGCACGACCTCGGCGCCGAGCATCCGCATGCGCGTGACGTTGAGCGCCTGGCGCTCCATGTCGACGCGGCCCATGTAGACGACGCAGGAAAGGCCGAACTTCGCGGCCATGGTCGCGGTGGCGACGCCGTGCTGGCCGGCGCCCGTCTCGGCGATCACGCGGCGCTTGCCCATGCGGCGGGCGAGCAGAACCTGGCCGAGCGCGTTGTTGATCTTGTGGGCGCCGGTGTGACAGAGGTCCTCGCGCTTGAGGAAGATCCGCGGCCCGCCGATTTCGCGCGAGAGGCGCTCGGCAAAGTAGAGCGGCGTCGGCCGGCCGACGTAGTCCCGCAGCGCGGCGTCGAGTTCGCGGTGGAACGCCGCGTCGCGCCAGGCCGCGCGGAACACGCGCTCCAGTTCCGCCAACGGCGCCATCAGCGTTTCAGGCACGAACACACCGCCGTACGGGCCGAAATGGCCGGTGCGGTCGGGTTCTCTCAGGATTCGCGGCATCGGCGTACAAACTCCTTCATCTTGGCGGCATCCTTGCGGCCGGGGGCGGATTCGACCCCGGATGCGGTATCGACGCCCCACGGGCGGACCTGGTTCACGGCCCGCGCAACGTTCTCCGGCGTCAGACCGCCGGCCAGCAGGACGGGCCGCGGACTTCCCACCACAAACTCCGCGGCGGCAACCCAGTCGGCGGTCTGTCCCGTCCCCCCGGGCCGGGTCGCGGTGCCACTGTCGACCACGAACGCCTCGACGGGATACGGCGCCAACGCGTCCGCCGGCCCGCGCGACAACGGAAACGCCTTCCACACGCGCGGCCAGGCGTCGCGGCATGCGTCGGGCCCCTCGTGTCCGTGCAGTTGGACGAGGGTCAGACCCGCGATCTCCGCCGTTCGCCGCACGTCGGCCGGCGGCTCATCGACGAAAACTCCAACGCGCTCGATGCCGGCCGGCAAGCCCTGCGTCCACAGCGCCACATCCTCCGGCCGCACCGCCCGGGGCGAGCCCGGCCAGAACACGAACCCGAGGGCATCCGGCCGCAGCGCAACGGCGGCGGCAACATCCTCCCCGCGGCACAGGCCGCAGATCTTCACAAAGAGCGACATGGCCCCCTATCTACCCCACCCCCCCGGCGCGCGCAACCGCAAAGCCGACCTCCGGGCCCGACATGTCGAACCATGCCGGCTGCGGCGTCTTTGAATCGGACCGGCGTGGCCTGGCCATCCGGCGATGGGTGCCGCATGTGTCGAGCATAGCCGGGGCGCAGTGCCCTGCCATGCCAGGAGAGAGCGAGGTCCGCGACGATCGCGCCTGACACGGTGCGATTGGACGGGTATCGTAGCGCGCATGACGAAGGAGGAACGGCTGCAGGAGTTCACCGCGTGGTGCGCGAAGCACATCACCGGGGACGAGAAGGGCGAGGCACAGATCTTCCTCGACCGTCTTTTCCAGGCCTTCGGCCAAGGCGGCATCAAGGAGGCGGGCGCGACGCTGGAAATGCGCGTGACGAAGGCGGACGCCGGAGGCACCGCGTTCGCCGACCTCGTCTGGAAGCCGGTCGTCCTTTTCGAGATGAAGCGACGCGGCGCCTCGCTGGAGAAGCACTACCGCCAGGCCTTCGATTACTGGACCCGCCTCGTCCCCGGCCGCCCGCGCTATGTCGTCCTCTGCAACTTCGACGAGTTCCGCGTCTACGACTTCGAGACGCAGATGGACGAGCCCGTCGACTCCGTCGCCCTCGCCGATCTGCCCGCCCGCTGGGGCCCCCTCGCCTTCCTCGCCCCCGGCGCGCCGGACCCGTCCTTCGGCAACGACCGCGTCGCCGTCACCCGGCAGGCCGCCGACGCCCTCGCGCAGCTCTGCGGACGCATCATCGGCCGCGGCGTCGAACGCCCCCTCGCCCAGCGCTTCGTCCTCCAGTGCCTCGTCTCGTTCTTTGCCGAGGACATCGGCCTCCTGCCGAAGTACTACGTCAGCCGGCTGATCGAGGACTGCTCCAACGGCCGCGAGGCCTTCGACATCCTCGGCGGGCTCTTCGAAGCCATGAACCGCCCCGTCCCCGCCACCGGCGGCCGCTACAAGGACATCCCCTATTTCAACGGAGGGCTTTTCGCCAATCCGGCCCGGCTCGAACTGACCGACACCGAACTCGTCCGCCTCGCCCAGGCCGCCACGTTCGACTGGCGCAGCGTCCGCCCGGAGATCTTCGGTACGCTCTTCGAAGGCTCCCTCGCCGCCGCCGAACGCCACGCCTTCGGCGCCCACTTCACCAGCCCGACGGACATCATGAAGATCGTCGGTCCCACCCTTGTCGCCCCGTGGCGCGAGCAGGTCGAGGCCGCGAAGAACCCGAAGCGCCTCCACGCGCTGCTCGACCGCCTGCATCATTTCCACGTCCTCGACCCGGCCTGCGGCTCGGGCAACTTCCTCTACATCGCCTACCGCGAGCTCAAGCGGGTCGAGGCCCGTATCTTCGAGCGGCTGGAGGAGTTCCCCAGCAAGGCCGAGGGCGACCAGATGCGCATGAGTTACCTCAGCGCCCAGAACTTCCACGGAATGGACATCAATCCCTTCGCCGTCGAGATCGCCAAGGTCACGATGGCCATCGCGCGGAAGCTGGCGGTGGACGAACTTCACGTCACCGAGCGCCCGCTGCCGCTGGACAACCTCGACGCGAACTTCCGCGCCGCCGACGCCCTCCTCGCCCCCGACGGCACACCCGCCGCGTGGCCGAAGGCGGACGTCATCCTCGGCAACCCGCCGTTCCTCGGCGCCAAGCGCCTCAAGCCCGAACGCGGCCCCGACTACGTCAACGCCCTCCGCCGCGCTTACCCCGACGTGCCCGGCATGGCCGACTACTGCGTCTACTGGTTCCGCCGTGCCCACGACGCCCTGCCGCCCTGCACCGCCGCCGACCCGCTCTCCGGCCGCGCCGGCCTTGTCGGCACCCAGAACGTCCGCAACAACCAGTCCCGCGTCGGCGGGCTCGATCACATCTGCAAGGCCGGCACGATCGTCGAGGCCGTCGACAACCAGCCATGGTCCGGCGAGGCGAACGTCCACGTCTCCATCGCCAACTGGGTCAAGACGCAGGACCCCGCCCTTCTCCCCAAGACCCGCCGCCTCTGGTCCAAGGTCGACAGTGCCGCAGCGCCGAAGCGGCGTCGCGGCACGGGTCCGGCGTCGAAGACCTACGAACTCGCGAGTCGCGAATGCGGCGCAATCAGCGCCGCCTTGTCGGATCAGACGGACGTAAGCAACGCGGGGCGCTTGCTGTGCAACTTCGAACCGCAGGTCTGCTTCTCAGGGCAGGTTCCGGGACACCCCGGTTTCATTCTGAGCCCTGATGAAGCTGCGGCGATCATCGGGATGGACGCCCGGAATCGTGATGTTGTCCATCCCTTCCTGATCGGGCGGGACATGCTGACTGGACGCGGAGCGCCAAGCGAATGGGTCATCGACTTCCAGGCGCGCACAATGCTCGAAGCGAGCGCCTACGAACAGCCGTTCGCCCGATTGCAGAAGCAGGTGCTTCCGACGCGTCAGACGAAGGCAGAGGAAGGGAAGACGGCGGATGGCGAGCAGCGATCGCATCACAAGCAGTTCCTTCGATACTGGTGGCGGCATTCGTTTGACCGGCCGGAGATGATCGAGTTGCTGGCCAAGATGCCGCGCTACATCGCGTGCTCTGATACAACCAAGCGGCCGGTCTTCGACTTCATTGCGAGCGCCATCCGCCCCGATCATAAGCTGCGGGTCTTCGCGTTTGCCGACGACTACTCCTTCGGGGTCTTGCAGTCGCATGCACACTGGATCTGGTTCACGACAAAATGCTCCAAACTGACGGAGCGGTTCAACTACACATCGAGTTCCGTCTTCGACACCTTCCCCTGGCCGCAGTTCGCGTTGCCGAACCCCGCGGCATCCGCCACCCCCGGCGCGCCCAGCGGTCGCGCCCTACCAACCCAACCTCCGGTATCCGTGGTAGGGCCGGGCGGCTCGCCCGGCCGCACGCAAGACCCCGGAGCAACCCCGCTCCCGTCCCCACGACCCGCGATGACCGCCGATGCGGTCGCGAAGATCGACGCGGTGGCGGCGGCGGGGCGTGAGATCCGGCGGGTGCGGGCGGAGGCGCTTGTGAAGATGAAGGGCGGGTTGCGGGCGTTGTACCGGACGCTGGAGCTGCCCGGGGCGAATCCGTTGAAGGACACGCATGCGGCGTTGGACGCTGCGGTGCTGGCGGCCTACGGGTTCGACGCGAAGGGCGACCTGCTCGCCCAGCTTCTCGCCCTCAACCAGCTCGTCGCCGCGCGGATCGAGACCAAGGCCCCCGTCACCTCCCCCGGCCTCCCGCCCGGCCACCCCGATCCGGCCTCGCTCGTCACCTCCGACTGCATCCGGCCGACCTCGCAGTAGCTCGGCCCTCCATGATGCAATGTTCTTGGAGGGGCGAGCTACGCGAGCCCGCACGCGGGACCACCGCCGGCGAAGCGGCCCACCACAAAAACGAAACCGTCGGCGGATCGCTCCGCCGACGGTCCCACATACGGTGATCCCCGTTCTACTGCCTCACGCCCGTGCAGGCGATGTGCTTGGGCGGCGAGTTCCAGTACTCGATGAAGTCCATCGCCATCGTCCCGTCCTCGGCGATCGTGCACTCGATCTCGCCGGCGCCGATGCCCGGGTTCGTGAAATTGCCGGAGAGAGTCCCGCCGCTCACGGTATAGGTGCCGTTGAAGTGCACGGCTCCGTCGATCGGCTCATCCGCGAGGTTCTTGCGGAATGATCCGTCCGCGTTGAACGTGTAGAAACTGACCGTTGCCTCTTTCGTGACCAGCCAGGTCCCGACGAAAGCGTTGCCCCCACCGCCGCCGTCGCCGCCGCCGCCGCCATCTTCACAACCCGTTACCACGAAGCCGGTCAGCGATAGCATCGCCGCGGCCAGTCCACTCGCTATCCATTTCGTCATCACGCTGTCTCCCCGTCCGACGCTTCTGCGGCAAGCGACCCCCGGGCCGCCATAATCTACGTAGAAACCGTCCAGACACTCAAGATACTACATATTATTCCGCGGAACGCAATCCCCAGTGAAGCCGCCGGTGCCACGCACGCACTTCGGGCGGCAATATGACCACAATGGACGCAAAGGGTAGAGACACCCGGGTTGACCAAACCGGAATTCCTATGTATTATGCGTCCAACATATGAAGTTTCTATGCGATAATGTAGTGACGCCGACTCTTGTTCGGGCCTGTGTCCGGTTCTGGGCTGGGGTGGGCCGCGACAGGACCGCAGGTGCGGCCGGGCTGTGGAGAGGACCGCGATGAGACTGGGGTCTGTCTTTTTGAAGGGCAT
>CAYXFW010000215.1:0-5489 GCA_964464305.1 uncultured Verrucomicrobiota bacterium | reverse complement strand
GGCCGCCGACCGGTCGCCGGACGGGGCGGGGAGCAGCATGGTCTCGCCCTCCGGCGACGTGATCAGTCGCTCGTCGAGCATCACATACTCCTGCAGCGCCCCCTCGAAGTTGTAGCCGAACGCCCCGTTGGAGGAAGAGGCGGTCCGCAGCCAGCGCCAGTCGGCCTGGATGAAATAGCGCTCGCCCGGCTTGAAGCGACGGACGCCGGATCCGACGGCCGCGATGCGGACGACCGGCTCGTGGCCGGGCACCGTCGGCTTGTCGCCCGGCACGTAGCCGGGGAATCCCGCCAGCACGGCCGGATCGATGCCGTGGATGACTTCGGATTTCCGGACGTGCGAGGAAAACTGCTTGAGCAGTTTGAGATCGGAGAAGCAGAGTCCGACGACGACAACCTCGCACAGGATCTGATGCGGACCCGGGGCGAGGACCGGCTTCTCGGAGTTCAGGATCAGTTCGTCCGGCGCGACGAGTTGCACGGCCCGCTGGGTGGAGGGGAGGGAAACCATGTCAGGCATGTCCTTTCGTTGTGGAGGTTCGGGCCGGGGCTTGCGCCGCGAGGCGGGGCGCCGTATCGAGAATGCGCTTCGCGCAGGCGGCCTTGTCCATGCGGCCCCACGATGACCAACGCAGGCCGCGGCCCCGTTCGAGCCATGCGAAGCCCGCGGCGTCCGCGCCGGGACTGTCCGGGCCGTTCAGAACGATCGCGTCAAGCCGCTTCGCAGCGAGTTTCCGGGCCGCGCGCGCCCGCCCGTCCCCGCTCTCGAGCGCAAAACCGACAAAGACCTGGCCGGGCCGCCGCGCGGCCGCCAGCGCGGCCGCGATATCGGGCGTGGGCGTCAGCGCCAGCGTCCGGCCCAGGGACGCCTTGGAACCCTTGGCGCGACGCGGGCGGGCCGGCGCCAGATCGGCGACAGCCGCCGCCAGCACCACGAGATCCGCCCGGCGTGCCAGGGGGCTCGCGGTATCGAGCATGTCCCGCGCGGTGACGACCGGCACGATCCTTATGTGGGGATGGAGCGGCAGGTTCGCCTCGGCGACCGGGCCGGTGACGAAGTCGACCGTGGCGCCGCGAGCCGCCGCCTCGAGGGCGAGGGCGCGGCCCATCCGGCCCGTGCTGACGTTGCTGAGGAAGCGGACGGGATCGATCGGCTCCCGGGTCGGCCCGGAGAGAACCAGAACGCGGCGGCCCGCCAGCGGGCCGGACGGATCGAGCGCGGCGTCGATGCGGGCCACAATCTCGGCGGGCTCCGACATGCGGCCGTCCCCGGAGACGCCGCACGCGAGCGCGCCGGTTCCGGGCCCGATACGAACCCAGCCTGCGGCCTCGAGCTTGCGGACGTTGGCCTGGACGGCGGCATTCGCCCACATATTGGAGTTCATCGCAGGCGCGAACAGTCGCCGGCATCCTGCGGGAAGGGCGAGCGCGGCCGCGGCGACAACGTCGTCCGCCATGCCCGCGGCGATTCGCGCGATGGCGTCGGCCGTCGCCGGACAGAGCAGGAAGACCTCGGCCCGCGAGGCCGGATACAGGTGCGGAAAGAGGTCGTCGCCGCCGGTCGCGGTCGCGTCGGGGAACATGCCGGCGATCACACGCCGGCGCGAGAGGGCGGCGAACGTGGTCGGGCCGACGAACTCGCGGGCTGCGTCCGTCATCGCCACGTGGACCTCGCGGCCCGCCCGCGCGAGGGCGCTGACGACCTCGGCCGTCTTGTACGCGGAAATTCCGCCGCAAACGCCGACCAGGATGACGGATGGATGCTTCATGTGCGCCAAGAGGACAGGATATCGAATCCGGGGCGCCGATTCAACCTGCCCGCCGCAGGAACCACGGCGCCGCCGCGTAGATCAGGGCGGCGGTGAGAAAGACCGCCGAGAACCCGGCGCTCACCGCAAGAAGCACGGTGAGCGCGGTGCCGACGACGGTGAAGTACCCGTTCACGGCCCAGGCCCACGGGATGACCGGGAGCCCCTGGGCCTTCAGAAACCGGATGCCCAACGGCATCGGCATCCCGAGCAGGAACCCGGCCAACCCCGTGAAGGCAAAGGCCACGGCAAAGCGGACGGGGAGCGTGTGTCCGAGGAAGGCGTGCGTCAGCGGCGGCAGCGTGAAGTGCAGCAGGAAGATCGCCGCCCCGGCCGCCGGCAGAAGCCGGGAGAAGGTCGACAGCGTGGGCGAAAGGCGTCCCGAGGCCAGCGCGCCGAGGCCGGCGGAGACCAACAGGCTGCCGAGGACCGCCGAGATGCTGTACACCGGGCTTCCGAGGAAGAGCACGAGCCGCTGGATCAGGCAGATCTCGACAAAGATGAACCCCAGTCCGAGGCATGCGAAATAGCCCAGAACGCGACGGGATCCGCGAAGCGACGCGCGGAGCTCCGGCCGCGACGCCAGCGGGAGGGCGAAGAACACGCCGGCGAGCAGGATACCCTCGAACAGCACGATCAACGGCGGGATGTCGCCCTGCGGCACGCGCTTGTCGAGCCGGCCGGGTCGTTCCACTTCGCGGATCTCCGCCGGCAGAAGCGGGAGGCGCTCGCGGTGGCGGTCCTGCTGCCCGAGCACCTTCATCCGGTTGAAGAACGGACGGTCGTCGGTCGTCGGCCGGAAATCGAAACAGCCCATGCGGTACAGCGGCGAGGGATCCTCCGCCGTGGCGATCTGGAGATAGAGGTTGCCGGCGCGGGCGGGCAGATCGTTCGTGCGGTAGGGGGCGTAGAGCACCTTGCGCGCGCCGGAGGCGGCGTAGAAGGCGAAGAGACGGTCCACCTCCTCCGGCGTGAACGGGCTTCGCTTCATCATGAAGGTGTACTCGACCGGGCGTCCGCCCTCGCCGACGAACAGGTGCCGGCTGTACTCGGACGGCTTGACCCCCATGCGGCGGAACATCTCGACGGCGTTGGCCAGGAGCCGCACCGCGCCGTAGCGGGTGATCGCGAGGATGCCGTCGTCAGTCAGGTGGTCGTGGAACTCGCGGAACGACTCGACGGTGAGCAGGTAGGTCTCGCTGAGGTTGAGCGCTCCGTTCTGGAAGGCGATCGGCGTGAAGTTGTTGACCTGCTGGATCACGTCGAAACGCTCGGACGACCGCCGCAGGAAGCTGCGGCCCTCGTCGACGACCATGACGGCGTGCCGCGGGTCGGTGAAGAGCCCGCCTGCGAACGAGCGGTACGTCTCCGTGACGAAGCGCGCGATGGTCGGGTCCATCTCGATGCCCGTCACGTGCCGCGCGCCCAGGCTCAGCGCCGTGTAGGAGTCGTCCCCGCCGGAGGTGCCGATCATGCAGACCGTGTGGTTCGTCTTGGAGAGATGGGGCAGGGCGAGGTGCTGCACGTGCCGCGCGCTGTCCTCGAGAACCTTCGGTCGCCGCGCGCGCAGCGCATCGTAGTCGCCGTCGAACCGCCGGATCGTCGACACGTTGGCCCCGCCGGCGATGTAGACGCGCAGCAGTTCGGAGGTCATGGGCACGATGTCCACGCGCGACAGCGCGCTCCAGCCGCTGGCGATGAAGTGACGGGCCTTCCAGTCCTTCATGTAGTCGGCGCGTCCGACGTTGACCCGGAGTTCGACCCCGTCGCGCATGCGCGGGGCCCCGACGACGCCCGCCGCAACGGCCACCGCGAACAGCGCGAGGGCGGTCGTGGCCTGCCGGGAGCGGATCGTTGGTGCGCCCGCCGCGAGGAAGAGCGCGCCCGCGCCGGCCGAGATCGCCGCCGCCGCCGCGACCAGGCCCTCGGGCTCGAGCACCGGGATCCAGAGGGCGACGGCCACGGCGCCGAGCCCCGCGCCGATCAGGTCGGCGAAGTAATACACGTTCGCCGCCTCCGCCCGTTCGTCGAAGATCCGGCTGATCGCCAGGCCGAAGCAGAAGAATGGCGAGGCGAGCGCCAGGAACACGATCGCCACGTTCCGCAGCTCGCGGGCCCACGTCCAGCCCTCCGGAAGCTCGGACAGGTGGATCGGCACGCCGTTGACCGTTGCAAAGGCGGCCAGCATCGTCAGTCCGCCCGCAAACGCCATGGCGGGCAGGAAGGAGACCAGCGGCATGCGCGCGATCCCGGGCCAGCGGGTCAGCGCGACGCCGCTGAACCCGAGCCCGAACATCGCCGTGCTGATCGCGAGGTAAGCGTAGTTCGCCCAGAGGCTGAATTCGAAGACCTTGGTGGTCGTGACCTCGAAGAGCAGGGTCGCAAACGCGAAGGCGAAGACCGCCGCCAGTTCCAGGAATCGACGCATCGCGCAGCCTCAGGCCTTCAGCAGGCCGGCTTCGCGAAGCGTTGCGGCCAGCGCGGCGCGCGTCTTCGGCTCCATCTCGCACAGCGGAAGACGGTAGACCTCCTCGATGCGCCCCATCATCGCCAGAGCCGCCTTGACCGGCACCGGATTGGTCTCGAGAAAGAGGTCGGTGAACAGCGCGTAGTACTTCAGGTGCAGGGCGCGCGCCTCCGCGAACCGGCCGGCCAGCGCGTGGTTCACGAGGGCGACGACCGGTTCCGGGGCGACGTTGGACGCCACGCTGATGACGCCCCGCGCGCCGACCGCGATCATCGGAAGCGTCAGCGAATCATCGCCGGAAAGCACCGAGAGGTTGCACGAGCGGACGATCCGGCTGACGCGCTCCACGCTGCCGCCCGCCTCCTTGACCGAAATCACGCCCGGATGGTCCGCGAGCTTCACGATGACGTCGATCGGGATCTCCCGGGACGTGCGGCCGGGGACGTTGTACAGCACGACGGGCAGTCCGAGATCCGCCACCGCCGAAAAGTGGCGCAGCAGGCCGGTCGCCGTCGGCTTGTTGTAGTACGGCGTCACCTGCAGCGTGGCGTCCGCCCCGGCGGCCTTTGCGGCGCGCGTCAGCTCCACGGCCTCGGCCGTCGAATTGGCGCCCGTGCCCGCGATCGTGAGACAGCGCCCGTGTGCGACCTCGATGGTCGTGGCGATGACCTTTTCGTGTTCCGGGACATCCAGCGTCGGCGATTCGCCCGTCGTGCCGACCGGAACGATGCCCGTGACGCCAGCGCCGATCTGCCACTCGACGAGTCCGCGCAGCTTCCCAAAGTCCACCGCCCCGCTCTTGTCGAACGGCGTAACGATGGCCGTGAACGTCCCCTTCAACTCCCGTGTCGCGCGCGAACTGCTCATCTCATGTCTCCCGACGTCCAACCCCTGGACCCTGCCGCCGCTCCCACTTCCAACCCTTGGAAAACGGGCCGTACAGTGCCGAAAATCCGCCGAAAAGACAAGCCCTGAGCTTCAGCCCGGCGAGAAGGTTGTAGCCGGCCGCGATGAGGCCAGCAGTCCAACGATACCGCAGCACGGGGGTTCGAAAGCCGAACCACTACTGCGACTTGGCAGCCTTCCTCATCGGCATGCCGCAACTCTGACAGAACTTGTTCATGTCATCTCCCGCGCAAACTCAGGCACTTCTTTGAGAGGAGTGGAAAGGCCGTCAGCGGTAGGGTTCGATGAACTTCAGGAAGTCGCGGGCGG
>CAYXFW010000214.1:0-5491 GCA_964464305.1 uncultured Verrucomicrobiota bacterium | reverse complement strand
CCGAATCCGCGAGACTTCCCGGTCATGCGGTCCATGATCACGCTTGCCGACGTGACCTGTCCGAACGCGGCAAATGCCGCGCGGAGATCCTCATCCGCCACCTGGTAGGCGAGGTTTCCCACGAATATGTTCATTCCGTCCTGCTTTCCTGCCGGCCGCCCGGTCCCAACCCGTTCACCCCGCGGCCCGCGGCCTCGACCCGCAGGGTGACCTATGGAAGGAATTTTATACCGGATGAGGTTCGCGCAGATCAAGGGGAAAAGGCGGGGTTTCGGCGGCCCTGGGCGTATGCAAGCTCAACGGGAGTGGAACGCATTTGCGCGGGCGGTCCTCCGGTCGTGTCTCGTCCGCCCGGATTCCCTATCGTAATCCCAATCTTGATCTGAATCGTGATCTTGCGCCGGGCACGGCGGACGATCTAGGCTGGGGCCGATGCGGGTGGGTCTTGAGGACGGAGTCTCGTACAAAACGGGATGCGGTGGAGATCCGGGGTGGGGTTGGGACCATGAGTGGGATCAAGATCGGGAGTGGAACGGTGAAGACCGGCAGGAGTCGATTCGGGCTGATTCGTGTTCTTGCCTGCGGATGCCTCTTCGCGACGGCGGCCGCGGCCGACCGGGTCGAAACGCGATCCGGCGTGGTTTACTCCAACGCCGTCACATTGCGCGTCGATGCGAAGGGGCTGGTGATCCGCCACGCCGGCGGGATCGCGACCATTCCCGTCGAGGAGATCGCGGTCCTTTCGGACGGACTCCTGGAACGGCAGAAGCAGGCCCAGGCCCGGGAAGCCGATCGCAGGGTGCTGATGGAAGCGCGGCGGGCCGCCGTGCGGAAGCGATGGGAGGCCTGCCGGCTCCTGTATGACGAACTCGGGGAGCGCAGGACGTTTGCCGTTCTCCGGAAGCTTCGCTCGGCGGATCATCGCGCCGACATGCAGTCGTCCTCGAACCTGCTGTACGAGATCAACCTCGGCGACCGCCTGCCCGCGTTGCTGGAGACCGTCGTCACGCGGTTCGTCGAGCCCGGCGACGTCACCCTGTGGATCCGGCGGCAGGGGAACATCCTGATCGACCTGCCGTCGGGATTCGATGCGTACGTGCCGGTCTACCTCGAGGCGGAGCCGGCACGCGTGGAGGAATTCGAAAGCGCGTGCGCGGAGCTTCCGTGCCCCGCCTGCGCCGCGTCCGGCCGGTGCCCTGCGTGCGCAGGGCGGGGGATTGCCGCCTGCGCATCGTGCCGGGACACCGGGAAGAACAAGGGGACGGCTCTGGGAGCCTGCGAGGCGTGTCAGGGACGGCTTCGCACCGCCTGCCTCCGCTGCGGCGGTCACGGAAGATGCGTGGATTGCGGAGGACGCGGCAAGGGTGGCGCCGCGGTCCTGCGCTGGTTCCGTCCGGCCCCGGGGCCCGCGAAGAAGGCGGACGGTCGCTGAGCGGAAAGAAAGGGGAGGATGGCCTCCCTTTGCGCCCGGGTCCGGGTGCGTTACAGTGGGCGCGGGAGCACGGCATGAATCTCATCATCGCGGGCGGGCGGGTTGTGGATCCGGCGGCGGGCACCGATGCCCCGGGCGAGATCTGGATTGCGGACGGCCGGATCGTTGCCCCCGGGGCCTTCGTACGGACGGACGCAACGGTCCTCGATGCCTCCGGCCGGCTCGTCGCCCCGGCCTTCATCGACCTGCACGTCCATCTCCGGGAGCCCGGCAACGACGCCGCCGAAACGATCGCGTCCGGAACGCGCGCCGCAGCCGCGGGCGGATTCCAGACCGTCGTCGCCATGCCCAACACCCGGCCGCCGCTCGACGACCCCGGGCTCGTCCGGTTCCAGATCGAGACCGCCCGCGCCGCGGGCTTCGCCGCGGTCGTGCCCTCCGCGTGCCTGACGAAGGGACGGATGGGAACGGAGGTTGCCGATCTCGAGGCTCTGGCCGCCGCCGGGGCCGGTGTCTTCACCGACGACGGATCGACCGTAATGGATGACACCGTCATGCGCGAGGCCATGCGGCGCGCGGCGGCCCTGGGGATCGCGGTCATGGATCACGCGCAGGACCGCGATGCCGAGCGCCGCGGCGTGATGCACGAGGGCGCGCGGTCGCGGCAACTCGGCCTGCCGGGAATTCCGTCCGGCGCCGAAACCCGGATCGTCGAACGCGACATCCACCTCGCGCGCGAAGCCGGATGCCGCCTCCATATCCAGCACATCTCCGGTCACGAGGCGCTGACCGCCGTGTGCCGCGCCGCCGCGGACGGCGTGCCGGTCACCGCCGAAGTCACGCCCCACCATCTCGCGCTCTGCGACGACGACATCCGCGAGCCCGATCCGAACTTCAAGATGAACCCGCCGCTGCGGTCCGCCCGCGATCGCGAGGCGCTCGAAGCGGCCGTCGCCGACGGCCGCATCACCTGTCTGGCCACCGATCACGCGCCGCACACCGCCGAGGCCAAGGCGCGCGGCTTCCTGCACGCCCCCTTCGGCATCATCGGTCTCGAGACCGCGATCGGCGTGACCTGGGAGCGGCTCGTCCGCGCCGGGAAGATGACCGCCCTCGACTGGGTCCGCCGCTGGACAAGCGGCCCGGCCGCCGTCCTGCGACGCCCGCCCCCCTCCCTGGCCGCCGGAACCCCGGCGAACGTGGTCCTGATCGAGGTCGACGCCGAGTGGACCGTCGACCCGTCGGCCTTCTTCTCCCGCAGCCGGAACACGCCGTTTGCCGGCTGGACCCTGCACGCAAGGCCGGTTACCACGATCCACAAGGGCCAGGTCGTGCCCGCCTAGACCAGGTCGCACGCCTCGGGCGGCATCCACTTCGGGGGCTTGCCGTCCCATTTGACGTTGCAGCCGATCGGGTTCGTGACCGGAACGCTGACCGCCCGGTCGGCGAGAATCTCCTCCAGGGCCCGGTCGAGGTCGTTGACCTGGATGCGCGACACATCGCGCGGGCTGTCGACACCCCGTCCGCAGTAGGCCAGCCGCCGCGCGTCGTCGAACACGTAGAAGTGCGGCGTCCGCAACGCGCCGTAGTCGCGCGCCACGTCCTGCGTCGCGTCATGCAGGTAGACCCAGGGGAACTTGTGCACGCGCATGCGTTCCACCATGTGCGGGTAGCCGTCCTCCGGATACGTGGAGGGGCTGTTCGAATTGATCGCGACGAACCGCACGCCCTGCGGCGCGAACTTCAACGCCGTCTTCCGCGTGACTTCATCGGAGCCGAGGACATAGGGACAGTGATTGCAGGTGAAGAACACGACCAGAACCCCGGCCTCGGAAAAATCCTCCAGGGAATAGGTCCTCCCGTCCGTTGCAGGCAGGCGGAACGGCGGAGGCATGGAACCGATGGGAAGCGTAAAGGACATCCGACCCTCTCTTTCCGCGGCGACCGCCGCCGCCCCACAACGTAGCCCCTCGCCGCGACCGCGCAAGTCGGGGGTCTGTTTCGCCGCCGCGTCCGGCGGTAGGCAAGGGTCGAGGTTCGAGGGGCGGACCGACGGAGGTCGGATCCTCCTTCGCAAAGGCCTCAGAGGACAGGGGCCGGAGGGCGGCTCATGGGGATTCACCACCGCCACACCGCCATACTTCAGCGTACTGCCGGCGCGCCCTCTCATCCCTCCACCTCATTCCCATCCTGTCCATCCCGTTATCCTGTCCGTCTTCCCCTCCGCTCCCCCCCCCTTTTTTGCGTCCTCCGCATCTCCGTGGTAGTCCTCCGACCGAAAAAAGCGGCAGTTTTCTCTTGTCACCGCCCCTGCATGGTGTAGCTTCCGATCGAGAGGTGTTATTGGACGGGGGAGACGCGACATGAACTGGACGACGATGCGGAGCGGACTGGTTGCGGCGGCGCTGCTTGCGGCGACTGGCGTATCGGCGCAGACCACGAACGCGTGGGTGCCGACGAGCGGGAATGCCGACTGGAATACCGCGTCGAACTGGGAGCCGGCGGCCGTGCCGGACGCCAGCGATGCGTGGGCGTTCTTCACGAACGCGAACTACATCGTCGGCCTGACGAACACGTTGTCTTCCGACGTGACGCTGAACGGTCTCTACTTCGACGACGGCGGAGCCGGTGACGCACAACTCCTCCGGATCGCGGGCCGCCAGATCACGTTTGCGGGGACCTCCCCGACGATCGTCAACAGCAACGATTTCTCCGGACAAATCCACATGGCATCGACCGTCCGCGTCGACAGCGTCGTGTTGACCCTGACCGGCAAGGGCGGCAACAACAACCAGCTCCAGGGGCCGCTGGTCGGGAACGGGACCTTTTTCCTTACCCGGGGCAACTGGGAGTTCATGGGGATGAACAGTAATTTCACCGGCTCGATCATCGTCAGCAATATCACCGGGGCCGACGCGTACGTCGACGGTCGCGCCGGAAGCGCGTTCACCCAGTACTGGCAGTACGGCGACACGAACGGGGCAACCTATATCTATCGGGAAGCCTTCGTCCGGCCGATGCGGGACGGCAGCGGTTCGTCCAATGCGGAGCCCTTCGAGCTGTACGGCGTCAACGCGCAGGGCTCGGTCCGCTTCTTCGCGAACACGAACAGCAGGTACCTCGGTGTCGTGACGGCGCACACGAACGCGACGATCAACATCCAGCAGTACGAAGGCGTGCCGACGGCGCTGCAGCGCCGGACGGACTTCTTCTACAACGGCACCCTTCAGGACGACGGCGGAAGCCGCAATGTGCATTTTCTCGAGGACACCGCCGGATCCGGCACGGCGACCGGGACACTCACGCGGATGAGCCAGTTGGTCTTCGGCGGCACGGGCACCTATGGCGGGTTCACCCACATCAGCAACACGAAGGATCCCGATTTGACCGGGACATTCGACATGTATCTGCAACTGACCAACGGCAACAACCGGCTGCCGGTCGGCACCACGATGTTCCTGGGCGGCCAGACGAACGACCAGGGCATCGTGATCGGCAAGGTCGGATCGAGCGGCATCCTCATCCTGGCCGGGGCCAACCAGGAATTCGCCGGGCTGTACGCATTGGGGACCGGCAAGCAGAACCGCGTGGTCGGCGGCGTGCCGACGAACACGACCCTGACGCTGAACATTGCCACCGGAACGACCAACCGGTACAGCGGCTATCTCGGCGGCGATCCCATCGTGGCCATCGCGTCGTTCACGAACGCAGGCGGACAGTTCTTCGTGACCAATTCGTTTGGAAACCAGAACAACCTGAGCCTCGTCAAGAAGGGCGACGGGCTGCTGAATCTGACGGCGTCCTCGAACACCTACGCCGGCACGACGAAGATCGAGGCGGGCACGCTGCAGATCAATGCGGACCAGCGGGGCGGCGGGCTGATCACGGTCGACGCCGGCGCGACGCTCGGCGGAACGGGCATGGTCGGTGCGATCACGAGCAGCGGCACGGTGGCTCCGGGCAACAGCGTCGGTACGCTGACGAGCTACGGCAACGTGACGCTTGGCGCCGGCGCGACGCTCCTGATCGAGATCAACGAGTTTCTGGGCGACGACTACG
>CAYXFW010000213.1:0-5504 GCA_964464305.1 uncultured Verrucomicrobiota bacterium | reverse complement strand
CGGGTGCCGTGTCCGGAGCCAAATCGATAATACTATTCCACGGATCGTAATACGCATCAAGCGAGAACTTCCTCTGCCGGGGCGCATCCGTGCCGGGCACGTGCCGGAAATCGTCCATCGGCCGGGCCGGCGGCCCGGCCCTACCCCGGATTCCACGGGGACGGCGGGTGGGGCCGGGCGGCTCGCCCGGCCGAACGGGAACCTGTGCGAGCATCCTCGCCGTCGTTGTACATGATCGGAGATGCGCCCCACCTGACCGGGCGAAGCCCGGCCGCGGACGTGGACCGGGCGGATCAGCGGCGGACGCGGAGGGGGAACGAGCCGGGGACGGGCGTTTCGGAGACGACGTACAGATAGCCGCCGCCGCACCCGGAATACATGGCCCCGGGGTGGTGGTCCTGGTGGGCCTTCAGGATCGCGGGGAGGTCGAGCGGAATCGTCGGGTGCCGCACGGTGCACGGCAGGAGAGCCTCCCAGCAACGCATGCATTCGTTCATGGAGTCGCCCAGGGCTGCGACATCGCAGGCGCCGATTGCATCGAAGCACTCGCGCCCGCTCCGGCCGAGCCGCCGGACCCACTCCGAATCGAGACGTTTCTCGTCGAGCGGGCTGTAGCCTTCGGGACGCGGCATCACGGGGACCATGTGGACCACTCGCTCGAGCCACGCGGCGACCGCCGGATCGCGGTTGCACTCGATATGGCGCGGGAAGACGCCGCCCTGGTGGCGGATGTCGTAGTCGAGCCGGTTCACGCCGGGGAGGATGAGCCCGATCATGTCCTGCGAACCCGAGGGATCCTCCAGATCCCGGTTCTCCTCCGCGTAGAGCTCGCGGACGAGGGCGTCCGGATCGCGATCGGGGATGCTCCCGCCCCACAGTCTCAGCGCGACCTTGCGCGTCCCGGTCGCCATGCCGCAGCGGTCCATGAACGGCGTGGACGGTTCGAGTCCGACGACGACCATCGACCCAAACGGGTCGGGATTGAGCCGCGAGACGAACGGCTGGTCGATCCACCCGCCGGCGAGGGCCATGCGGTAGGGGAAGTCCGCACTTCCCTGTCGCCGCGCTTCAGCCCTCATCCCTCACCGTCTTCCGGCCGGCTTTGCGGTCGCGGATCTGCTGCTCGATCCATCGATAGGTCTTCGCCAGTCCGACGCGAAGCGGGATCTTCGGCTCCCACCCGAGGACCGACCGGATCATGGTGTTGTCGCTGTTGCGGCCGGCGACGCCGCGCGGAGCGCCGGGGTCGTACGACCGTTTCAGCTTCACGCCGCCGAGGGTCTCCGCAAGGGTGACGAGGTCGTTGATGGAGACCAGCTCGCTCGATCCCAGGTTGATCGGCGTCGCGACCAGCCGCTCGCAATGCATGATCCAGTCGATGCCCTTCACGCAGTCGTCGATGTACATGAAGCTGCGCGTCTGATGCCCGTCGCCCCAGATATCGATCCGCAGATCGCCGGCATCCTTCGCCTCGATGACCTTGCGGCAGATCGCGGCGGGGGCCTTCTCGCGGCCGCCATCCCACGTGCCCCACGGGCCGTAGACGTTGTGGAAGCGGGCGATCGCCGTCTTCAGGCCGCGCTCGGTGGTGTATTCCTGGCAGAACATCTCCGACATGAGCTTCTCCCAGCCGTAGCCGCGTTCGGCCATGGCCGGATAGGCGTCGGTCTCCTTCAGCGCCCGGACCTTGGGGTCCTGCTGGAGAAGCGTGTTGTAGGCGCAGGCCGAGGAGGCGAAGAAATAGCGATCCGCGCCGGCGCGGTACGCCGCCTCGATCAGGTTGGTGTTGACCAGGATGCTGCGGAGGCATTCGACGCGGAAGCGCTCGATGAAGCCCATCCCGCCCATGTCGGCGGCGAGATTGTAAACCTCGACCGCGCCCTCGCAGGCGCGGACGCAGTTGGCCGGATCGCTCAGGTCGAGACAGAGGCTCTCGACCCCCGGCACGCGCTGGTACCACACGGGCAGCGGCTTCCGGTCGATCGCGCGGATCCGCGTGAATCCCTGGTCATGAAAGTGCCGCGTCAGCGCGCCGGCGATGAACCCGCCCGCACCTCCGATCACGATCAGGTCGTCCTTCTTCCGCGCCGTCGCCGCCGTCGCCGGTTTCTTCGTGCCCATCGTCGTGGTCCTTTCCGCGGGCCTCCCGGGGCCCGGCCGCTGTGACCGGCCGCATCCTACGCCCCAATTCGCCGCGGGGAAATGCAGGACTCCAATCGCCGGAGCCCGGATCCTCGCCCGCGCGTTTGGGATGGCACCCCGCGCAAGCCTGGAGCACGCGTGAATACGGCCGCGACGGAGCTCGGCCCTCCAAGAAGAGAAATCGAGATCCACGAGAGCATGGCCTTGGAGGGCCGCGCCGTGCCCTGCGAAGCGTCCTCGCGAAGTAGGGTCCACCGCGGCCGTGCGGAAGCCTCCCGAAGCAACCAGCGTAGGTTGCCAACCGTCGTCGGGGGGGATCGGCCGGAGCTTGTCCCTGTCGGCTAAATGGCATATTCTGGACCTCAAGGAGTTGGGGTGAGCGATATTTATCAGATGCCGGAAACGCCAAAGTCGCGTTACCGGAAGAGTCCAGGGCTGCAGAAGACGCGGCCTCTGGAGCGACTCAGGCGGGAACTGCACAGCGACGTGTGGGTTGGGATCGCCCTGGTTGTGATGGTGATCCTCCTCATCGTGGCGTACCTGATCGCAACGTCCCATCCCGCTCCGGCCTGACCGGCCCGCACGAACACACCTTAGGCTCCGGTGAGCGGTGCGCAGACGGGAATTCCATGGTCCGTCAGCCGGATCTCCAACCTCCGCAGGGTGCGCACGAGTGACGCCCGGGACCAGCGGCGGCGGCGCGCATAGGCGGCCAGGAACGTCCGCCATTCCCGCAGCCCCGCCACCTGCTCGAACGATCGCCGGAACTGGGCGAGGTTGCGCACGACCGCATGGACTGACACGCGCCAGCCGACAGCACAATTGTCCAGATCGAGGAGGATCAGGCGGCCGGCGGAATCGCGAAGCAGGTTGCTCGCCTTCAGATCGTGCGGAAACACGCCCGCTTCGTGCAGGTCCGCCAGCCACGTCCCGGCCGACATCGCGGCGACGCGCAGCGACCGCCGGTCGGACGCGTGGTCGCGACCCCATTGGTCGAACGGAACGGCGCCGGGCACATCCGCTGTCACAAGCAACGACTCGACCGCAAGCGGCCCCTTCCGTCGCCACGCCGCCGCGCGATGCGGAACGACGGCGATGCCGAGCGCCGCCAGGCGATGCGCCACCCGCAGATTCCGGAGCGCGCGGACCGGCCGGAATCCGGATCCCCACCGGTCCCTCGGCGCCTCCGTCAGGAACCACTTTCCGTAGAGATTTCCCAGTTTCTCCGGCCGCCGCTCGACGCGCACCCGGGGCGTGGTCTTGACCCGGACACCCCCGTCGTCCTTCATGTCGAGAAATCGCCGGGCCATCGCGACCGCGTCCGCGGCCCCGGCCACCACCCAGGCGCCATGCCGGACACGCGGCGCCGACCGCATCAGGCGGCGGTGGTCCGCCACCGCATTCATCTCGCTGCGGATCGCCCCCGCCATGGCCGCAATGGTGAATTCCTCCCGCGCGCGGGCCGCGCCGGCCGCCCCCATCCGCCCGCACAACCCGGGGTCCGCCAGAAGCGCGGCCAGGCGGCCGGCGAGCGCTCCCGCATCCCCGCATGCGACGGTGTACCCGGTGACCCCGTCGCGAACGGCCTCCGCCGTTCCTCCGACATTCGTGGCGACCACCGCCGCGCCGGCCGCCATGGCCTCCAGCACGGCGTTGGACAGCCCTTCCTCGGCGCTGGCGTGGAGCAGGACATCGGCTCCGCTGACTTCTGCCTCGCAAGCGACTATTTATCAGCTCCGCGCAACAGTTCCGCCGCGTCGTCCCGCCAGCCCATGAATCGCACGCGGCCCTTGAGATCCGGCCGGGCGGCCCGTTCCTCGTAGGCGGCGCGGCCCGGGCCATCGCCGATGACGGCGAGGACGGCGGGAAGCCCTGTCGCACCGCGGGCGAACGCATCGAGCGCATCGTCCAGACGCTTGTCCTCGGTAAACCGGCCGACCACGGCGACGACCGGCTTCTCGCCGGTCGCACCGAGCGCGGCGCGCGCCCGCGCGCGCCGCGCGGCATCGGGCCATGGCCCGCCATCCTCGACCCCGTTGTGGACGGCGACGATCCGTCCCGGCGTCGCCCAGGGCAGGCGTAGGAACTCCGCGCGCACGGCCAGGCTGTCGACCAGGATCCGGTCGATCGCGTGGCGGAAGGTGAACCGGTCGATGACGGTGTCGGCCAGATCGCCCGGGGCGGGAAGTTTGACGCCGATCGCAACGCTGCGGTCGACCCACCGCACCCAGCGCGCCTGGCGGAATCCCTTGGCGATGACGGCATCGGGGTTCCACGTCTTCAGGACGGATGCCAGCGCGATCCAGGTCGCGGGCGAGACGTCGCCCCCGAACGGGATCGCGGCGAACGGGAGACCCTCCCCGGCGCAGGCCTTGGACCACGGACTGTCGGTGCGGCCGACCACGAGGCATTCGTCGCCGAGCGCCCGGAGGCCGCGGGAGAGGCGGATCATCCAGCCCTCCATGCCGCCCCACCCCGTCTGCTTGATCGGATTGATGAGAATCCAGCGCATGATCGTCGACCGGGCGCTACGGCCCCTTTCCCTCCGCCGGTTCGGAGAGTCGCGGCAGGCGTGCGGGCACGGCGGGGATCAGCCCGGCTGCGGCAAGCCGCCGTGCCAGTTCCGCCATGTTCTCATCCAGAAACCGGGGCAGACGGTCGTCGCGGCCGGGCCGCCAGCCATTGCGCTCCAACTCGCGCAGGACCTCCTCCCGGCCGCGGGACTGGACGAGAAGGCGGTACACCGCGGTCACGCCGCCCGCCCGTTGCGTGCCGGCCTGACAGTGCACCAGCACGGGCTCCCCGGAGCTCTCGGCGCGCCGGATTTCGCGGATCGCCGTGACGTAAGAGTCGAGGGAGCCGCGGCCATCCCCTTCGAGCGGGGCGCTGATCCGGCGAAGGCCGAGGGCGGCCAGCACGCGCGCCTCCGCGTCGCGGTCCGCCGAGCGGGTTCTCGCATCGGTCAGGTCGACCACCGTGCGGATGCGATGCCGCACCAGCAGGGTCTCGATCCGGTCCGCGGGCAGTTGTCCGCTGCGGTAGACGAGCCCGGGCACAACGACCCCCCAGCGCCGGGGCGCGGTCCTCTCGCGATGGATGGCGAAGATGCCCGCGCCGATGGCCAACGCGACGAGCAGGAGGACGAACCGCCGGGTGGCCGCCCCCGCGCGCGGGCGGGCGGGCGTTTCGCCCCGGCACGCCGCCGGACCGATCTGCAGTGCCGTGGCCCGTTGCAGCTCCCAGAGCTTCGCGTACTTGACCATCACGCCGAACGCGCTGACGCTGGCGATCAGGAGACCGCGACGTCCGTCGAGGAACCCCCGCTTGAAGACGTACGCCTTGAGAAAGCGCCAGAACGGGCG
>CAYXFW010000212.1:0-5533 GCA_964464305.1 uncultured Verrucomicrobiota bacterium | reverse complement strand
TGGAATCCTGCGCGGCACGAATCCCGGAAGAGGAAAGTGAGAAACTCCAAGCTCCAAGGACGTGGGAAGGGGAACGGCGGAGAAGGGCGGAAAAGAGGGATGAGGGATGAAACCTGAAACCCGAAAGTCTGCGGGCGGGAATCCGGTCAGGCGAAGGCAGGCACCTTTCGGGACGGCCCCCGGATCCGCCGCCCAACGTTCTCCGGCTTTCCTTCTTCTTCTTTTGAACTTCCCACATGCCTGGAGTTTCCCTACTTCCGGATCGATGCCGTCGGATTCCCGTGCATCAATGTCAGCCGATGCATCGATCCGGTTGAGGGGATGCCGCGGGGATTGGCAGGGTGGGGTCGACATGGCATCATGCGCCAACTTGCAGGTCCGGTCGCCGGGGTCGATGCGACGCGGGTCCGGCCGCGGGGGAGGATGCGGATGAAATCGATGCGAATCGTGGCGATGGGGATCGCGGCAGTTCTCGTGGCGTCGGCCCCGGTACGGGCGGTGACGCTGAACGGCCTGTTCACCGAGGGCGCGGTACTCCAGCAGGACATGCCGGCGCCGGTGTGGGGCACCGCGGAGCCGGGCGAGGAGATCGTGGTGACCTTCGCCGGGCAGACGCGTCGCGCGAAGGCCGGACCGGATGGGCGGTGGATCGTCCGGCTGTCCCCGCTGAAGGCCTCGGCGATGCCGCGGACGCTCGTCGTGGCCGGGAAGACCCCGGAATCCAGGGTCGAGATCGCCGGCGTGCTCGTCGGAGAGGTCTGGATCTGCAGCGGGCAGTCGAACATGCAGTGGACCCTGGGCAAGAGCGAGGGCGGGACCAATGCGGCGATGCAGGCTGCCGATCCGTTGCTGCGGCTCTACAGGGTGCCGTCGGTCAAGACCGATGTGCCGCTGGCCGCGGTGACGAGCCGGTGGACCTCCTGCGAGTTCTCCAATTCGGTGAACTTCAGCGGCGTGGCGTTCTTCTTCGGACGCGACCTGCGCGCGGCCCGCAACGTTCCCGTCGGCCTCATCCAGACCGCATGGGGCGGCACGCCCGCCGAGTCCTGGACGCCCCGCCCGATCCTCGAAGGCCATGCGGATCTCAAGGTCATCCTCGACGAGCACGCGAAGGCCGTGGCGGACTACACGCCCGAGAAGGCGGCGGAGATCCTCCAGAAGAACCTCGTCAACTGGAGCAACCAGCTCGCCACGGCGAAGGCCGAGGGACGCGAACTCCCGCAGAAGCCGCGCAAGATGGAGCCGCCCGCCGAGACTCCGAAACGTCCGTGCTGCCTTTACAACGCGATGATCGCCCCGCTCGTCCCGTACGCGATCCGCGGCGCCATCTGGTACCAGGGCGAATCCAATTCCGGCCGCGCGAAGCAGTACGAGACCCTCTTCCCCGTCATGATCGGCAGTTGGCGCCAGGTCTGGGGACAGGGCGATTTCCCCTTCCTGTTCGTCCAGATCGCCCCGCACCAGGGCATGGTGCCCGAGATCCGCGAGGCGCAACTGGTCTCGTGGCAGACGACGCCGAACACCGCGATGGCCGTCATCACCGATGTTGGCGAGGAGAAGGACATCCATCCGGTGAAGAAGGTGCCCGTCGGCGCCCGCCTCGCGCTCGCCGCCCGCGCCCTCGCGCACGGCGAGAAGGTCGTGTACTCGGGACCGGTGTTCCGCGCGATGTCCGTCCAGGGCAACCGTGCCATCCTCGAATTCGCCCACACGGGCTCCGGCCTCGTCGCGGCGGAGGGCGGACTGAAAGACTTCACGGTCGCCCCCGCGGGCAGCACAAACTTCGTCCCGGCGCAGGCCGTCATCGAGAGCGGCCGGGTCGTCGTGACGAGCCCGGGTGTCGCCGCCCCCGGCGTCGTGCGCTACGGCTGGTCGAATTGGTTCGTCGGCAGCCTCTTCAACAAGGAAGGTCTGCCCGCCACACCCTTCCGCACCGACCGGCCGAGGTAGGGAGGCCGCAATCTACCGGCGGTTGTCGCGCGTGCGGAATGTGTCGTGGAAGATCTCGCGCATCGCGTCGGTTTCGGAACGATCCCGCCGCGGAGCTTTGGCGTCGGCGGGTGCGGAGGGCGCGCCTCCCGGCGGGGCATTGGGATCGAGGCCGGCGGCGAGGAGGGCTTCGAGGTCGTCGAATTCGCGGTCGGCCCGGGCCAGACTCCGGCGCAGACTCCAGCCTCCGGGGTAACGGCGGAACCAGCCGGCGGGACCGCGGGGGACGGGCTGCATCAGGGCGTAGAGAACCCCGCGGTAGCGGTTGGCGGCGCCCGCAACGGCGGGATCGCGGCCCGCGGGGATCCAGTCGACGTTGGCCAGCATGGTCCGGGCAAGGGCGAGGGACCAGGGCTCGCCGCGCCGCGCGAGCAGCGTGGCGGGAGTGATGGGGTCGGCGACATCGTCCGGGAGTACCAGGGGCACGCGGTCGCGCGCGAGGCGGATGGCCGAGCGCAGCCGGGCGGCGAGGTCGGCCGACGTCAGCGACCACGGCGCGTCAATCTGTCGCGCCGCGGCGATCGCGAGATCCCACTGCTGCGCCATGTCACGGGCGGACCATGCGGGGTCGAGTCGGCGGGCGAGATCCTCCAGATCGACAGTTCTTCCATCCGCCCAGGCCTGCATCAACTGCTTCGCCAGGCCGGGGAAGCCGGGCCGCGCGCGCATCCACGCGACCAAGGTTGTCCATTCCGCAAGCGGGGCGAACGGCTCCCCCGTCGGCGCCGGACCGAGAAGGCCGGTCAGCGGGCGGTCGGCGCCGCGCGACCACGCATCCAGCGCACGGCGTTGGAGGGAGAGGCGGGGCACGGCGTACAGCGTGCCAGCGATTCCGCAGGCGAACCAGTCGGGCGCGGTCACCGGGCGCGCCTCGCGGGCTCCGGGGGACTGCCGGGCGGCGACGTGGCGCGCCATCATCATGGAGACGCAGGCCGCCAGCACGTCCGCCGGCTCGGCGCATTCCGGGTTCGCGATGCGGACGACCTGTCCGAGACCCGCGCTTCCGCTGGACATCTCCCGCCGGATCCGCGCGGCCGGCGAGGCGGGGTCCTGGACCAGGACGAAGAGCATCGGCCGTCCGCGCCCGGCCGGAAGGGGCTCGCCGAGCGCGCGCTCGAGGCGGTCCGCGACCTCCTCGATCCACGTCAGGAACGGAACGGTGGTCAGGGAATCCGCGCCGCGGCAGGCGAAGCGCTGGGTGGTGCTGAAATGGACAATGGGCGCGGGCGCGGCCGTCGCGACGCCGCCGGCGGGCGGAGACTGCGCACCGGCGGCGGCCGACGCCGTCGCGAGGACGGCGACCAGCCGGAGCGCGGCGTCAGGCCGCCGGCGGCGTTTCGACCAGGATGGTGACGGGGCCGTCATTGATCGATCGGATTTGCATCGACTCGCGGAACACGCCGGTCTGCACGTCGTGCCCAAGCCCGCGAAGAAGGCGGACAAACTCCTCATAGAGCAGGGCGGCCTTTTCCGGCGCCGCGGCGTCGAGATACGAGGGACGGTTTCCCTTCCTGCAATCGGCGAGCAGGGTGAACTGGCTGACCACAAGAAACGAGCCCCCGATTTCGGCGATCGGAAGATTCATGCGCCCTTGCGCATCGTCGAAGATGCGCAGTCGCGACACCTTTCCGGCAAGCCACCCGGCGTCGTCGTCAGCGTCCCCGGCTGCGACGCCAAGGAGGACCAGCGCCCCGCGCCCGATCGCGGCGGTCTCGCGTCCGCCGATTTCGACGGATGCCGAGAGGACGCGCTGGACCAGGGCCCGCATCAGGCGGCCGGCGGCCGCGCGATCCGGAGGCTGGCCAGACGGTTCAGGGCGGCTGCGATCTCGTAGCGGCGCGGCCGTGCGAGATCGCCGCGCAGTTCGCGCGAGAGCGTATCGAGGCCCTCGGATGCCAGGTCTCCGTCGAGCAGGTCGGTGACCTCGGCCACCGTGCGGCTCTCGTCCAGGAAGTGGAGCTTCGCGTGGTAGAGCAGCAGGCCGATCGCCGTCGTCTGGCCCGGGTCGACCAGTTGGGACACGGCGCCCATGTCGATGCGGTAGCGGCCGAAGGCCAGGTGGTGGGTGTCGATCGCCTCGATGGACGCCTCCTCGGTGCCGAGCGAAGGGTCGATGCTGCTCGTCACGATCCACCGCGTGCGTTCCCCGGCCGGGGGCAGGGCCGTGAGGCCGGCGGAGGCGCTGCCGGCCAGGTTGAGGGCCCGCGCATCGCGCGTGACATCCGTCAGGCGGCCGTTCTCCAGGAGCAGGATCGTGTCGGCCACCGGGAAGAACTCCTCGGCGTGAGCGTAGGCACCGACGACGAGCGACACGCGCAGGTCGTTGGCGATCTGGCGGGCGCGGACGGAGAGGGAGAGAAACGACGCCGGGGCGTCGGGCCGCAGTCCCGCGAGCCGCGCATCCGCCGCGAGGAAAGCGGGGTCGCTGAACGACTCGTCATACACCAGCGCCTGGGCACCGACCTGGATCGCCTCGATCGTGCCGGCCATCTGCGACTCGGCGGGGGTGGCGCGGGCGGTCGTGAACTCCGTCGTCGGCCAGTCCGGCCGCGTGGGCAGGAACGGGGAGATGTCGACGCGCTGGACCGGCCGCCCGGGGTCCGCATCGATCCGGACAATGTCCGGGATGGACACGATTGCCTCGCGCCCGTCGCCCACCACGTGGTTGTAGGTTCCCGCGGCGAGGGCCGCGATCAGCTCCTTGCGGCCGGAGTAGGGGTCGCCGATGATCAGGGTCACCCCGGTCGGAATGCCGAGGCCGCGGACGGAGCGGGCGTTGGGGACGTCCATCGTCACCAGCCCCTCCGCCGGCAGATCGAGGGCCGGCCGCGCCGGGCTGAACCGCGATCCCTCGGCGAGGAACGAGACGAGGCCGCGGCGCGCCAGTTGCTGGCGGATGTGATCGGCATCCTCCATGTGATCGACGAACCGGGTGAGGTCTGCGTCGTCCTGGTAGCAGTAGATCAGCGAGTCGTTGACGATCTCCGGGAGGTCCGTGAAGAAGATGCTCTCCGCGTCGGCCGCGTCGACGGCGCCGTCGCGCAGCGGAAGACGGATGGTCAGCCGCGCCTCGACGAAATCCTGGGCCATGACGATCGAGGACCGGGGGAGGATCTGCGGACCCGGCCGTGCGATCCGGATGGCCGATGCGCCGCCGTGGCCGCTCCGCGCCGCGCGGGCGTCGATCGCCGCCGAGATGCGCCGCGCCAGGTAGTCCTCCAGCGCCGTGCGCCGGATGGGCGTCGTGATCAGGGTCGCCGGGAACCCCGCGATCATCTGGGGCACGTGGACCACGAACAGACCCTGCGCGCAGCCATCCACAACCGCCGGGGCGCGGCGGACGTGGATCACGAAGCGCGTGAAGTCGAAATCGCCGACGAGGCGCGCATACTCGCCCGCAGGTTGGCCGTCGATGGCCTTCAGGATGGACACGAACTCCCGTTTGTCTCTCATGAACAGCATGCTCCCCTGTTTTCCGCTCTTGGCGTCACGGCGCGACGTGCAGCTTCACCCGGCCATCCGACAGCTCGATCCGCCGGACGCC
>CAYXFW010000211.1:4532-5546 GCA_964464305.1 uncultured Verrucomicrobiota bacterium | reverse complement strand
CGAGCCGCGTGGCGACGTCGACGTCGCCATCCGACGTCTTCGTATGCACATGCAGGGCGGCCTTGTACCAGTACCCCTCCTGCTCAAAGGGATTGACCGGCGGCCTCGGCGGCACTGGAGGCCTCCGCGTCGCCTCCGGCAATTCCTGCGCACCGGCCGACCCCGCTCGAAGGGCAGCGCCAACCGCTGCGATCCCGGAAGCTCCAAAGAATGCCCGTCTGTTCATTTTTCCGCCCCTTCCCGACCCGGGAGGCCACCGCCCAGCCTCCGGACCAGCGCAACGCGCATGCCCGACCCGACCCGGCGAGTGCAGAATGCTCGGGCCCCCGTATCAACTCAAGGGCTTTCTCGCGGCGCCCGCCAAGGCGGTGAGTCCAACGCAAACCCCGGTCGAAACCGCAGGGGCTGCGCGGGGTAACGCTGGCCCGTTTCGATCCCGCGACCGCCCCGGGCCGCCCGGTGAACCGCAGAATCGCCGAACACCCAACCGCAGAATGTCGAAGGACGACCCGTCGTCTGCTGTAGCGTGCCGCGCCGAGGCCGGCCCGGCAAGCGCTCCGGAGCACGGACGGCGGACCCCCACGGAGGCGCGGAGGGAGAAGACCGGACAGGGTGCGAAGGGCGTCGATGGCCGACGCGGTTCGTTGGGTTGCATCGATGCTTGACGTACGCCGGTCGTTCCATCAGAGTGCCGTGAAGACCGCCGGAGGGCGGATACGATCATGTTTAGCAGACTCTTGGGATTGTTTTCGTCGGATATCGGCATCGATTTGGGCACGGCCAACACTCTGGTCTACGTCAAGGACCGGGGGATCGTGCTCCGGGAGCCGTCCGTGGTCGCCATTCAGGCGGGGACGAACCGGGTGCTGGCCGTGGGGGATGAGGCCAAACGCATGCTGGGCCGCACGCCTGGCAGCATCGTCGCGATCCGGCCGTTGAAGGCCGGGGTCATCGCGGATTTCGAGATCACCGAGGCGATGCCGCTCGACGACCTGGCCGGCGCGATCCGGATCA
>CAYXFW010000211.1:2305-4522 GCA_964464305.1 uncultured Verrucomicrobiota bacterium | reverse complement strand
CGGTATTTCATCCGGAAGGTGCATGGGCGCCGCAATTGGGTGCGCCCCCGGGTGATCGTGGCGGTGCCCAGCGGCATTACGGAGGTGGAGAAGCGCGCCGTCAAGGATTCGGCCACCCACGCCGGCGCGCGGGAAGTGTATTTGATCGAAGAGCCGATGGCGGCGGCGATCGGCGTGGGACTCCCGGTCCAGGAGCCCGCCGGTAACATGATTGTGGATGTCGGGGGCGGCACGACCGAGGTCGCGTTGATTTCCCTGGCCGGCATCGTGTTCAGCCGCAGTGTCCGGGTCGGCGGGGACGAGATGGACGAGGCAATCGTCCAGTACATGAAGCGGGTTTACAACCTGATGATTGGCGAGCGGACGGCCGAGGAGATCAAGATCAGGATCGGATCGGCCTATGCCATGGACGAGGAGTCGACGTTGGAAGTGAAGGGCCGGGATTTGATCGCCGGCCTTCCGAAGACGCTGACGGTGACCTCGCAGGAAATCCGGGAAGCTTTGCAGGAGCCGGTTACGACGATCGTCGAGGCGGTCCGCACCACCCTCGAACGCTGCCCGCCCGAGCTGGCGGCGGATCTTGTCGACCGGGGCATCGTGATGGCCGGCGGCGGTTCGCTGCTGCGGGGCATCGACAAGCTTCTGGCGGAACAGACCGGGCTGCCCGTGCATCGGGCAGACGATCCCATGAGCGCGGTTGCCGAGGGCACGGGCGTGGTTCTCCACGAGCTGTCCTTCCTGCGCAAGGTCGCCAGTTCGGACAGCGTTTGATCGCCCGGTTGAATCCGCAGTGTTCCCGTCCGCCGACCCCGCATGGCGGCCCGTCGCGTCGCGGCTGAACCTTAAACTCATGAACCGAATTTTTCCATGGTCAAGCAGCGCGGCCCGCTCATTTGGATCGTTCTCCTGGCGGGACTGCTGGGGCTGCTGAACCTTCCGCTTCCGGCATCCCGGAGCGCGAAGGAGGCGGTGCGCGAGGCATTGGCCCCGCTCCATGCGCTCGTCTCGGGCGCAGGTCTCCGCCTGCGCGAGGCGGGCACGACGTTGCGCGGCATCGGCGGCATGGCGGCCGAAAACAACGCCCTCCAAGAGGAGATGCTTCGCCTTCGCGGCGAGGTGCGCGCGCTCCAGGCGGCAGCGCGGGAGAACGCGGACCTGCGCGACCAGATCGGCTTCCGGAGGCGCGCGGAGCACCGGCTGGTCGCGGCGGAGATCATCGCCCGCGACAGCAGCGGCTGGTGGCAGACGGTCCGCCTCGATCGCGGACGCCGCGACGGCCTGGCAGTCGACATGGCCGTGGTCACCCCGGACGGCCTGGCGGGCCGGATCGTCGAGGTGTCCGACCACACGGCCGACGTGCTGCTGGTCAGCGATCCGAGCTGTCGCGTATCGGTCCGGATCCCCCGGACGGGTTCCAACGGCGTGATGGCCGGAACCGGCGTGCGGTGGAACGGGCAGGTCGTCTGCCGCATCGATTTCATCAACCGCAACCACCCGGTGCGCCCGGGCGACGAGGTGGTCACCTCGGGTCTGGGCGGCATTTTCCCGCCGGATCTCCCGGTGGGCTACCTCGAGACCATCGAGACGGACGCGGCCGGGCTGTACCGCCGGGCGGACCTGCTTCCGCGCGCGGACCTGTCGCGCATGCGGCACGCCTTCGTGCTGGTGCCGGCCGCGCCTGCTGCGCCGGCGCCCGCCACGCCGGCGGGCGGGAGGGCCGCCCGATGAAGGTGCTCTCCCTGGCGGTCGTGCTGCTGTGCGCGGGCCTGCTTCAGGCGGTTCTCCCCGTCTGGGCCGTGGCCGGGCAGATGCCGCCGCCGGTGCTCCCCGCCCTGGTGGTCTACTATGCGCTGACGCGCGACCGCGCCGCGGCATTCTGGATCGCCGTCGCAGCCGGCCTCGTGCAGGACGCGCTGGGTCTCGTGCCGCTCGGATACTCCTCCTGCTGCTTCGCGATCGCGGGGCTGCTCCTGAACCGCTACCGCGAAGAAGTCTTCGAATGGGAGGGCCTCACCCACATGATCCTCGGCGGTGCCACGGCCGCCGGCGTGACCCTGGTGCTGGGGCTGCTGCTCCGGGCGGCGTCGGACACGGGGCTTCCGGCCGGCCGGATCGCGCTCAAGACGCTCGGCGCGGGCGCGCTCGGCATCGTGGTCACGCCGCTGGTCTGCCGCGCCGTGGGCCGGCTTGAGGGCATGCTCGGACTCACGCGGGAGG
>CAYXFW010000211.1:401-2295 GCA_964464305.1 uncultured Verrucomicrobiota bacterium | reverse complement strand
CGCTGGTGAACCGCGCGCGCATACCGCCGGACTGGGAGGTCGCCCGTCTCCGCATCCTGTTCGCGGGCATGATGGGCGCCTTCGCGCTGATCGCGGCCACCCTGTGGAAGGTCCAGGTCGCGCACGGCGAGCAGTACCGCGAGAACCTCGCGCGGCAGAGCGTGCGCCGCGTCCGGATCCCGGGTCCGCGCGGGCTGATCTTCGACCGGCAGGGGCACCCGCTGGCGGAGAACCGGCCGAGCTACGGCATCGCCCTCTACCTGGAGGAACTGCGGCCGAGCGGACGGCGGCGGACCACCGTCCAGGAGGTCGAACGCACGCTCACGGAAATGACGGCGATCCTCGGCACGCCGCCGCAGGTGACAACGCAGGATCTCCGCACCCACATCAAGCGGCGCCTGCCGCTCCCGTTCGTCGCATGGCGCGACCTGCCGGAGGATGCGGTCGCCCGCTGGGCCGAGCGCGGCGCGGCGATGCCCGGCGTGGATCTCTACCCCGAACCGGTGCGGGTCTATCCAGCCGGAATCAGCGCCTGCCACGTGCTCGGGTACGTCGGCCGCGCCGAAATCGACCCGGAGGCGGACGAGCCCTACCACTTCTACCTTTCCGAGATGGCGGGGGCCTCGGGCATCGAAAAGGCCTACGACGACCGGTTGCGCGGCCAGGCGGGCGGACGGCTGGTGCGCGTCGATGCCGCCGGCTTCCGCTACCACGACCTCGGCGGCACCGAGCCGAAGCCGGGGATCGACCTGAAATTGACGATCGACCTCGACCTGCAGCGCGCGGCGGAGGCTGCGCTCGACGGCGCGCCGGGCGCGCTCGTGGCGCTGGATCCGCGGACCGGCGAGGTCCTGGCCATGGCGAGCACGCCTACCTACGATCCCAACGGATTTGTTCCCTCGATTCCGTCGAACCTGTGGGCGACGCTTCGCAACGATCCGCTCACACCGCTGCTCAACCGCGCGGCCGCGGGAGCCTACGCGCCGGGCAGCACGTTCAAGCCGGTTGTCGCGCTCGCGGCCATGAAGGCCGGCAAGGCCTCGGCGTCCACGCACCACTCCTGCCCCGGCTACTTCCAGCTCGGCCATGCGCGGTTCCGCTGCTGGGACACGCTGGGCCACGACTCGATCGATCTCTCCCACGCGATCCGCTATTCGTGCAACGTCTACTTCTTCCACCTCGGGCTCGATGCCGGGCCCGACGCCATCGCCGCGGTCGCGCGGGCCGTCGGGCTGGGCGCCCGGACCGGGATCGACCTCGACTACGAATCGCCCGGGATCGTGCCCGACCCCGCGTGGAAGCGGCGCGCGTGGCACGACGCGTGGCGCGACGGCGACACCTGCAACTACGCCATCGGGCAGGGCCCGATCGCCGCCACGCCGCTGCAGATGGCGGGACTGGCCGCAGCCGTGGCCAACGGGGGCCGGCGCGTTCATCCGCGCCTGCTTCTCGCCACCCGCGCGCACGGCGCCGAGGCGTTCACCGCCGCACCCGGGACGCCGCCGGATCCCCCGGGTTGGAACCCGGCGGCCGTGCGGATCGTGCGCGAGGGCATGCGCGATGTCGTGATGGCGGAGGACGGAACGGGCCGGCGGCTGCGCGTCGCGGGCTTCTCCCTGGCCGGCAAGACCGGCACGGCCGAGTACGGCCGCAAGGAGGAAGGCAAGAAGCGGGGCTGGATGATCGCCTTCGGCCCCTTCGAGGCCCCGCGCCTTGCGGTCGCCATGGTCGTCGAGGACGCCGTGTCCGGCGGCATCACCGTCGCCCCGCGCCTCCAGCAGTTCTTCGCCGCGGCGCTGGGCGCCGGAACCAACGCGCCGCCGGACGGAGGGCAGGGCTGATGAAACGCCCCTCCCCCGGAGGACCGATCCGCACCCTCCTGCGGTCCGACGGC
>CAYXFW010000211.1:0-391 GCA_964464305.1 uncultured Verrucomicrobiota bacterium | reverse complement strand
CGACGGCCTGTTTTTCGCCGCCGTCGTCTTGCTGATCGGCATCGGCATCGCCTTCATCTACAGCGCCGGCCGGCACGGCCCGAACCTGGCGACGCTCTGGCAGAAGCAGATCGGGTGGGCGGTCCTCGGCCTGCTCCTGTACGGCGCGGCGATCCTGTCCGACTACCGCCGCCTCGTCGCCCAATCGCCCTGGATCTTTGCACTGTCGATCGGCGTGCTCCTCTTCACGCTTGCCTTCGGCATGAAAGTCAACGGCGCCCGCTGCTGGCTGAACTTCTTCGGCACTCCCGTCCAGCCCGCCGAGTTCGCCAAGCTGGCCACAGTGCTTCTGCTCGCGCACGAGCTGGGCCGCCCGGACCTCAACCCGGCGCGGTGGTCCGTGCTCCTGCGC
>CAYXFW010000210.1:2326-5557 GCA_964464305.1 uncultured Verrucomicrobiota bacterium | reverse complement strand
GATACTGGCGGCAGGTCGTGAAAACCATGCGCACAGTGCCCGGCGCCGAACGGCTGGCGTTCTGCTGGAACCCGACGCTCGGCGACCAGCAGTTCCCCGCCGACGAAGCGTGGCCCGGAGATGAATTCGTCGACTTCGTCGGCGTGGACGTCTATGACGAAACGTGGCACGCGGACACCTATCCCTGGCCCGCGGATGCGGACGCGGCGGAGATCGCGCGGCGGCAGAAGAAGGCATGGGACGAGTGGATCATGAACAGTCCGCGCGGGTTGGGTTTCTGGACCCGGTTCGCGAGGGATCATCGCAAGCCTCTCGCAATTCCGGAGTGGGGACTGGTCCATGCCGACCACAACCACGGCGGCAGGGACAACCCGTATTTCATCGAGAAGATGCACGCCTTTCTCCACGACGCCGGGAACCGCGTCGCTTTCCACTGCTATTTCGACATCAATGAAACCGGGCACTGCCATCAGCTTTCGCCGGGCGTGGCAAACACCGGCAAGCGGGAGGGCACGGAATTCCCGAGGTCCGCCGCGCGGTTCCGGACGCTGTTCGGCCGCCAGCCCTGATCCCGGCGACGCGGCGCGCGAGGGTTGCCCGGAATCCCCGGCTAGTCCTCGAGACCATCCATCCGTTCGGGGTTGCTTGCGAATCCCCGGGGACGGCATAGACTGACGATGTGGACCGCCACCCCGCGAGAGACCGCGTGCTCGTCGAAGACGCGCTGAAACTCCTGATCGAAGACGAGCAGGAGAACCGCGCGGCGTCGGCGTTTGCGCTGGCGAAGGCGCTGGTCCTGACGCAGGAGCATGCGGAGGGCGTTCTGCACACCCTGCGCGACGGCGGCCTCCTGGAGGCAGGCGACGGACCGCCGCGCCTGACGGAGGCCGGCCGCGAGTACGCGATGCAGGTGCTCCGGGCCCACCGCCTCTACGAGGCCTACCTGGCGCAACGGACCGGCCTCGGCGAGGCTGCGTGGCACGACCGGGCCCACGTGGTCGAACACCGCATGACGCCGGAGCAGGTCGAGTCGATCGCCGACGAGCTGGGCCACCCGCCCTACGACCCGCATGGCGACCCGATCCCGACACGCGAGGGCGCGCTTCCGCCGCGGCGCGGACGGCCGCTGAGCGAGCGGCCGGCCGGGTGGACGGGCCGCATCGTCCACGTCGAGGACGAGCCCCCCGAGGTGTACCGCCGGCTCGCTCTGGACGGCTTCGCGCCGGACGTCCGGCTGCGGGTCGAGGCCTCGGGCGCCGCCGGGCTGCGCGTGCGCATCGACGGACGGACCGTGGTCCTCCCCCGCGACGCCGCCGGACAGATCACGGCCGACACCCTGCCCGCGGGCGAGCGGTTCGACGAGACGGTCGGCCGGCTCTCCGACCTTCGCCCCGGCGAGCGCGCCGAGGTCGTCGGCATGTCGCCGCTGATCCGCGGCCTCTCGCGCAGCCGGCTGCTCGACCTCGGCGTCGTCCCCGGCACCGTGCTCGAAATCGACATCGTCAGCCCCTCGGGCGATCCCGTCGCCTACCGCATCCGCGGCGCCTCGATCGCGCTGCGGCGCGAGCAGTCCGACCGCATCCTCGTCCGCCGCCATGCGGAGGCCGCCGCGTGAGCGCCCACCTTCCCGGCGCGTGCGAGAGCTGTCCGGTCGCGAAGGCGCACCTGGAGAAGCTCGGCGTGAAGACCGGCGGCACCGACCACGTCGTGGCGCTGGCCGGCAATCCAAACACGGGCAAGACCACCGTCTTCAACGCGCTCACCGGCTTGCGCCAGCACACGGGCAACTGGCCGGGCAAGACGATCGCGCGCGCCGAGGGCGGTTTCGTCTACGGCGGGACGCGCTACAAGATCGTCGACCTGCCGGGCACCTACTCGCTGCTCTCGGCGACGCCGGACGAGGAGGTCGCGCGCGACTTCATCCTTTTCGGCCGCCCCTCGGTGACGGTCATCGTGGCCGACGCGGCGCGCCTGGAGCGCAACCTCAACCTCGTGCTGCAGGTGCTCCAGATCACGGACCGCGCGGTGCTTTGCGTGAACCTCGTCGACGAGGCGCGCGCGCACGGCGTCGAGGTCGACGTGCGCGGGCTCGCGCGCGACCTTGGAATCCCGGTCGTCGCCACCGCCGCGCGCCAGGGCGAGGGCATCGACGACCTGCTCCGCGAGATGCACAGCGTCGCCACGGGCGGCTTCGTCTGCCGACCCCGCCGCCTGCACTACGACGCCCCCGGCCTCGCGGACGCCGTGCGGCGGCTGGACGTCATGATCGACGCCTCGTTCCCGGGCGTCCCGCACCGGGAGTGGATTGCCATGCGGTTGCTCGAGGGCGACCGGAAGATCATCGAGGCCGTTCGCGACGGGCGCCTTGGGGACCTTGTGGCCGATCACGCCGCCGCGGGGGGCGGCTGAAGCCATGGCGGATCCCGTCCCACCCCGCGACGCCCTCCTGAAGACCGCCGAGCAGTTGCGGTGGGGTCTGCCGCAGGATTTCCGCGACCGCTGGGTCGAGAACGTCTACGCGGAGTCCGCCCGCATCGCGGAGCGGCGCGCCGTGAAGACCGGCGCCTCGACGCGGCTTGCCTGGGAACGGCGGCTCGACCGGTTCCTGACGAGCCGGTGGACCGGCTATCCCACGATGATCCTGATGCTCGGGCTTGTGCTGTGGATCACGATCGAGGGCGCGAACGTGCCGTCGGCGCTGCTGGCCTCGCTGCTCGTGGAGCACGGCCACCCATGGCTGAACTCCCTCGCCGCGGCAGCCGGTCTCCCCGGGTGGATTTCCGGACCGCTGATCGACGGGGTGTACCTGACGACCGCCTGGGTGGTCAGCGTCATGCTGCCGCCGATGGCGATCTTCTTCCCGCTCTTCACAATCCTCGAGGACTTCGGCTACCTGCCGCGCGTCGCGTTCAATCTCGACCACTGGTTCCGCCGCGTCGGCGCGCACGGCAAGCAGGCGCTGACGATGAGCATGGGCTGGGGCTGCAACGCGGCGGGCGTGGTGGCGACGCGCGTCATCGACTCGCCGCGCGAGCGGCTGATCGCGATCGTGACGAACAACTTCTCGCTCTGTAACGGACGCTGGCCGACGCAGATCCTGATCGCGACGGTCTTCCTCGGTTCCCTGGCGCCGCCGGCACTCGCGGGGCTGGTCGCGTCAACCTCGGTTCTCGGCGTCGCTTTGCTCGGCGTGGGCCTGATGTTCCTGTCCTCGTGGATGCTCTCGCGGAC
>CAYXFW010000210.1:0-2312 GCA_964464305.1 uncultured Verrucomicrobiota bacterium | reverse complement strand
GCTGCGCGGCGAGACCTCGACCTTCAGTCTCGAGCTGCCGCCCTACCGGCCGCCCGACATCCTGCGCACGCTCTACACCTCGCTCGTCGACCGCACGGCGATCGTGCTCTGGCGCGCCATCGTCTTCGCCGCCCCGGCGGGGCTGGTGTTGTGGCTCATCAGCAACGTCCACATCGGCAGCGCCACGATCGCGGACCACATGATCCGCGGGCTGGATCCGCTTGGCTGGGCGATCGGCCTCAACGGCGTGATCCTCGTCGCCTATCTCGTGGCGATCCCGGCCAACGAGATCGTGATCCCGACGGTGCTGATGCTGACCGTGATGGCGACCGGGGCCACCGGCGTCGGTGAACAGGGCGCGGGCGTGATGTTCGAGATCGACGACGCGGGCGCGCTCTCGACGCTGCTCCGCGGAGCGGGCTGGACGGCCCTGACGGGCCTGTGCCTGATGCTCTTCAGCCTCTGCCACAACCCGTGCTCGACGACGATCTACACGATCTACAAGGAGACGCGCAGCGTGAAATGGACCGTCGTCGCCACACTGCTGCCGATCGTCTTCGGCATCGTGATCTGCGGCGCCGTGGCCATCGTCTGGCGCCTCGTCGCGAAATGACCGTGACGTTCCGCCCGAAAGGAGACCGGACATGACAACCCTGAACGCCGGGGAGGGGCGCGTGCTCGGATGCCTGCTGGAGAAGCAGATGACCACGCCGGAGTACTACCCGATGACATTGAACGCACTGGTTGCCGCCTGCAACCAGAAGAACAACCGGCAGCCGTGGATGGCCCTCGACGAAACGGCGGCGGTCGTCGCCGTCGACGGCCTGCGCGACAAGCGGCTGGCCGCGATGGTCAGCGAAGCCGGCGCGCGCGTGCCGAAGTACCGCCATACGGCGGCCGAAACGCTCGCGCTCGACACGCCGCAACTGGCGCTCCTTGCCGAGTTGCTGCTGCGCGGCCCGCAGACCGCCGCCGAGCTGCGGACCCGCGCAAGCCGCATGCACGAATTCACCGATGCGACCCCGGTGCCGGCGATCCTCGACGCACTGGCCGCGCGGCCGGAGGAGCCGCCGGTGGTGAAGCTGCCGCGGCAGCCCGGGACGAAGGAAGGACGCTACGCACACCTGCTGTCCGGCCCGCCGGTCATGCCGGCCGCGGATGCCCCCTCCCCTACGCCCGCCGAGCCTGCGCGGCTGGAGGTTCTGGCGGAGAACGGGCGCGTGGCCCGCCTCGAGCAGGAGGTCGCCACCCTGCGCTCCGAGGTCGCGTCGCTCCGGCAGGAATTCGCCGAGCTCCAGAAACGGTTCCCGTAGGGGGTTCGGGGTTCCGCGTTCCGGGTTCCGGGCTCGAAACTTGGAACTTCCCCTATTCCCGGATCTGCCCCGCGCCGCGGACGACGTACTTGTAGGAGGTCAGCTCCTCCAGGCCCATCGGGCCGCGGGCGTGGATCTTCTCGGTGCTGATCCCGATCTCGGCGCCCATGCCGAACTCGCCGCCGTCGGTAAACCGCGTTGAGGCGTTGACGTAGACGGCCGCGGAGTCGACCTCCTCCGTGAAGCGGCGCGCGGCGGGCTCGTCGGCGGTCACAATCGCGTCGGAATGATGGGAGCCGAAGGCGTTGATATGCGCAATGGCCTCCGCGACGCCGGGGACCACCTTCACGGTCAGGATCAGGTCGTTGTACTCGGTCGTCCAGTCCTCGCCGGTAGCCGGCTTCATGGAGGGCACAAGCGCGCGGGAGGCCTCGTCGCCGCGCAGTTCGACCCCGCGCGCCTGCAGCA
Source organism: uncultured Verrucomicrobiota bacterium (assembly GCA_964464305.1). GTDB lineage: Bacteria > Verrucomicrobiota > Kiritimatiellia > PWTM01 > PWTM01 > VGWF01. The sequence goes on along the minus strand of CAYXFW010000210.1, from coordinate 531 downwards.
GGGCGGCGCAGCGGGGGAGGAACGCGGGCGCGAGGGCGGCATCGACCAGCAGCTTCTCCGCGGCGTTGCAGACGGCCGGGTACTGGCATTTGGCGTTCTCGACGATGCGCAGCGCCATCTCCGGGTCGGCCGAGGCCTCGACGTAGACGTGGCAGACGCCCTTGTAGTGCTTGATGACAGGCACGCGGGCGTGTTCGGTGACGGCCCGGATCAGGGCCTCGCCGCCGCGAGGGATGACGAGGTCGACGCGGCCGGTGAGCTGCACGATCTCCCGGATCGCGTCGCGGTCGGTCGTGGTCACGAGCTGGATCGCGTCCGGCGGAAGCCCCTTTTTCGAGCCGCCCTCGACGAGCGCCCGGGCGATCGCCTTGTTGGACTCCATCGCCTCCTTGCCGCCGCGGAGAATGACGGCGTTGGAGGCCTTGAAGCAAAGCACGGCGGTGTCCGCGGTGACGTTCGGACGGGATTCGTAGACGATGGCGATGACGCCGATCGGCACGCGGACCTTCTGGATCACGAGTCCGTTGGGCC
>CAYXFW010000209.1:793-5575 GCA_964464305.1 uncultured Verrucomicrobiota bacterium | reverse complement strand
GGGTCGAGATCTCTCGCCCGCCCGGCGCGGTCGAGAACGAGGACTGATAGAACGTGAAGCCGCCGAGGCGAAGGGGCTTGTTCATCGAAATCAGAACCTTGCGGTCGAGGTCCTGCCCGGACCGGACGAGCACAAGGCTCGAGTAGCTCTTCGCCATGCCGCTTCCCGGGTGCATGTCGCGGCGGAAGTCCACCAATTGGATCGTGGCAGGCAGTGGCAGCCGCTGTCGCCGCAGGCAAACCTCCAGACCGGCGGACGCGGTCTGGAGACGGGTGGGGCCCGGGTCCCCGCCCCACAGGAGATAGCGTCCCGACTCCCGGCCATTCTCAAGGAGCGTGAAGACGACGCCGGGCAGGTTTTCCGCCGGTTCCTGCCGGCGGGGCAGCGGACTCAGCGTGGCGAATCCCGAGGCATTGACGGGAGTCGCCGCCCCGCCCACTTCTCGGCCGGCCTCGCAATGGCGGTTGAATTTTTCGACCCGGATGGACAGTCCGCCGGCGGGCAGTGCAAGGATGCGCCCCGGGACCAAGGCCTCGGCGTCAAAGGCCGAGACCTGGCGCCGCGATCCCGCCGCGTCGGGCAGGACCGCGAATTCCCAGTCCGAATAGGCCATGGCGACATTCGACGCCTCGCCCTCGGCCAGCGAGAGATGGGCGCTCTGTCCGAAGTAGAATGTCACCGCCCCTGCGGCGAGCATCAGCATCAGGCCCAGATGGGTGACCAGCATCCACACGCGGCCCTCTCCGCTAAAGAACCGGGCGAGCATCGCGGCGGCGAGGTTGACGAAGAGCGCGACCATGACCAGTTGGGCGCCGGGGAACGGAAGGAAGCCGCCGGCCAGAAACGCCCACGACTGGTAGAACCTCTCCTGTGCCTGGTACAGGCCGTGATCGACCTGGTAGAGCGTGCCCCAGACGGTCAGGACAAGCAGAAGCAGGAGTCCGGCCACCGTGATCCGGAGCGAACCGAGGCTCTCCAGCAGGCGCGATTTCACCGATGGCAATCGAAGCAGTTGGCGGCGCCGCCGAAGCGGTCGTGGACAGGCGGCCAGAATCCCTGGTGCACGAGCACGCTGCTCCCGCCCCGGTGGCACACCGCGCATTGCGCAGCCGCCGCGCCTTCGTGACAGGAATGACAGTGGCTGCGGCGGAAGCTTGCGTTGTGCGGGTTCGGATGGCTGTCGGCCAGGTCGCCGCCATGGCACGCCTCGCAGGATACGCCCCCGATGGCGCCCTCGTGGCACTCCGTGCAGTGACGGCTCTTCCAGTTGGCGGCATGCGGATTGGGGTGGCTTCCCAGCGTGGCGCCCTCGTGACAGGTCTTGCACTGCTCGCCCTCGGGCGTGCCATTGTGGCAGCCGGTGCAATGGCCGGTCCGCCATCCGGCGGGGTGCGGATCCGGATGGGCGTCCAGCCCGCCTTCATGGCAGAGCGAGCATCCGGTCCCGGCGGCCGAACTCGGGTGGCACTGCTGGCAGTGCGTCTTCCGCCAGGCGGCCGTATGGGACTGGGGCCGGACTTCCGAGTGGCAGGCGACGCAGGAATCCTCCTCGTGGCAGACCCTGCAGCGGCCGCGGTCCCACGCCGCCTCGATGCCGTGCGTCTTCTGCCGCCAGAGGTTGTTGTGCGACGCGGGCATCGTCTCCTGGTGGCACTCGCGGCAGGTCTGCTCCGTGTGGCATACGCTGCACGCATTGTCGGGCTGCGAGCCGGCCTGGCCGTGTCGCCGCGTCCAATTCACGCTGTGGTTGGGCGGCGGGGTGCGGGGATCCATGCCGACGTGGCAGGCCAGACAGTCGCCCCCGGCGCGATGGGCCCCGTCGCGAATCCGGACCACGTCGCCCCGCGTCATCCGCGGAACCTGCGTCATCTTCTCGCCCATCACGCCGACGTGGCATTCGGCGCAACGGTTCGTCAGCGAATCCGTATGCACGAACACCCCGGCCGGCGCGGCGGCGGGTTCGGGCGGTTCCAACGCGCCCAGCTCCTTGAGATCGCGTTTCTTGTGACACTGGCCACAGGTCTCTTCGCTGATGCTCTTCTTGTCCATCCAGTCCTCGTGGCAGTCCACGCAGGACGCATGGGACGGACGGACATGCCGGCCGGCGGAGACCGGACCGTGGCAATCGGCGCAGGACGCCTCGTACTTCGAGACGTGCGTGAAATGGCTGAAATGAAGCCGGTATTCGGCTTTCTTATCGCACCCTGCCGCGACGGCCAGCGCGCCGGCGACCGCCGCCGCCATCAGACAGGAGTTCCGGCGCGACGCGTTCACAGTCTCACCTCCAGCGATCCGCGTCCCCGGAAGGCCAGGTCGGACGCCGCCTGGTCATCCTCGATGTCGAATTGGATCCTCACGGCCAGATGCCGGGTGAGATTCCACCTGGCCCGGACGAAGTACGTGTAGACGTACGGGGACTTCTCGACGACGGTTCCGTTCTCGGAAAACACCGTCTGCCCGCCGTTGACGGAGTACGAGATGTCCGAGTAGGAATCGTAGGTGTACTGCGCATAGGCGGCGCCCGCGCTGACCTCCCACACGCGGCGGTGGCGGTACCGGGCCTCCCACGCCACTCCGAGGAATGAATCGGCGGCATCGACATCCCAGTATTGCAGGGAAACCGAGGCGCTGAAGGCGCGGACCGGCTCGTACGTGAGCGTCAGGTCGCAATTGCGGTAGTCGCGGTTGTTGGCGTCGTTGTCGCCGCTCCCGGCGAACCGCGCCGACGCGCCGGGGGACAGGAAGACGGTGGGAACGATCTGCTGCGTCAGGCGCACGTAGGCGTACGAGTACGGCTCCTGTTCGCCGAGCACGCGGTAAAGCGGCGAATAGGCCCGGGTGCGCGCATCGAACCGGCCCCAGTGGCTTCCGCCAAGCGCCAGGTCGGTCTTCCCGTCGTCCGAAAAAAAGAACAGGTCCAGTCGGCCCATGCGGAATTCGTCGTTCAGGAACGAAACCTGGCCCCGTGCCCGCATCTCGTCGGAGAAGTTCTGCTGCATGTCGAGGAAGTAGTCCCGATCGCTTCCATCCTCGCTGTCGTCCCGATAGTGCGCGAACGTCAGGCGCGTGCGATTGCCGGTCCACGGCCGGCCAACGAGGGAAAGCCCCGCGGCGAGATCGCCCGAGACCGACGTGTAGTAGCTGACGGGCCGCCCGACGTACACCCGGCCGCCCAACCGCTCCTGTTCGCGGTACGCGACCTGGCCGCCGTCGAGATGGAGGTAGTCGGCGATCTCGACGTACTGCCGCCCGCCGCGCAGCGAGAGCCGGCCGGCGCGGTCGTGAAGGTCGGCGTATGCCTGCAGGAGACGCCGCTCGGTGACGCCGTCGGAATCGTCGAGGCTCCAGAACGGATCGGCGTCCGACGACGAAGCCTCCGATTCGTCGAGATCGGAATGCAGCCGGCCGGAAACATACACGTCGAGGCGGCCGTCGTTCAGGTCCCGGACGCCGCCATAGAGGTACCCGTAGAGATCGGAATCCCGGTCATCCCCCTGCGAACGGACGTCGTACTCGGCGCGCAACCTGAGGGTGATCACGGGCTTCTTCCGCGCATCCGGGGCCGCGGCCTTCGCGAGGGCGGCCTTCGTCGCGCCCTCTGCAGGACCGGGGGCCTCCGCCGCCGGCTTGTCCCCGGCGGCCGGGGACTCGGCGGCCATCCCGCGCGGAAACGGCATCCAAGCGCAGGCGAGGACGACCGCGATCCCCGCCGCCCTCGACGTTCCGCCGCGCACGGCGGACATGGTTGGTGCACACAACATCCTGAGCCTCGGCGGGCCGGACATTCTCCGACCCTCGTCTGCGCCGTTCGAGCCTGCCGCGCCCGCCCGGTCCGCCGGATCCTAGGGCTTCACAACGCGATAATACCTCTGCGTGGCATCGCGCAGCGAGATCAACTGGTAGAAGAAGGCGTTCGAACTGACGAACGGCGAGCCCGCCGGAGCCCAGCCCCCGCCCGTGCCCATCGCGTTGACGGACTCGAACCGCTGCGTCACGCCCATTTCCCCGGGCAGGTAGGCCAGTTCCAGGGCCGGCAGCATGTTCAGAATGAAATTCGGCGGCAGGGTCGAGTTGAAGTCGAGCGGGTTGCTGCCGCCCTGGAGTTCCGCCAGGTCGGAGTTGCCGTCGTTGTCGCTGTCCCCTGTGTTGGGGTTCAGCCCGAGTTCCTCCTCGAGTTCGTTCGGCACGCCGTCCGCATCCGCATCGCCCTGGCCGGTCTGGCTGGTCAGGTTGCCGAACTTGGCCATTTCCCACGCATCCAGAAGCCCATCCTGGTCGACGTCGATGCCGCCCGTCAGGTCGTCGATGGACGCCCGCAGGATCGCGGCCGCGTACTTCGGATTGTGCACACCGAGGCTCTTGTCCTCCGCGACGAACAGGTAGTTGTAGGCGGCCTTCTTCTGCGACAACGAGTAGGCGGCCGTGGCGGTGACGTTCGTGCCCGCCGGGGGCAGGAGGTTGCCCAACTGATCGAGCAGGCCGCGGATCTCGGTCTGCACGCCCTCGACGGTCCCGTCGCGGTCGTAGTCTTCGCCGCCGAAGTCGAAGGTGCCCTGCTCCACGTGGCAGACGGAGCAGACTTCCGTCACGCGTACGTCGTCGGACGGATCCGACGTCCCGTTGTCGAACGTCAACTTGAAGGTGTGTCCGCCCACCCGGGTGTTCTGGTTGCTGTAGGAGGTCTTCGCGATCAACTGCATGTGGCAGCCGACGCAGGAATTCGACACCGCCGTCATGTGCCGCGAGCTGGGCATGTCGAGCCCGTACTCGATGGCGTTCTTG
>CAYXFW010000209.1:0-783 GCA_964464305.1 uncultured Verrucomicrobiota bacterium | reverse complement strand
GAGGCTGCCGCTGGTCCATCCGAGCACGTAGGGCTCCGCATTCTGACGGGCATGATGGCAGTTCATGCACAGGACGCCGTCGCCCGCCTGGGCCTGCGTGATCACGTCCCCGCTCAGCAGCGTGGCATTGGTGATCAGGCGGAGCTGATGCTCGCCCATACCCACATTGTGCGGGTCATGGCACGCGGTGCAGGAGATGCCTTCCTGCTCTCCCGAGCGGGGCACCTTGCCCGACGCGGCGAAGAACGGGTCGTTGGTCTCGATGAACCCCTTCGCGCTGTGGCAGGGCAGGCACGAGCCGCTGAACCGGAAGACGTAGCCGGTCGCATGGAGGGACTGCACCCACTCGTAGGGCTTCACATGCTGGGGCAGGCTGTCGTGGCACTGACCGCAGGTGCCCGCGCTCAGTGAGACATCGATCGCATTGGTCCGGCCCAGCGAGACCATATGCGTGGACGCGGCGCCGTGGCAGTTCTCGCACTGAACGTTGGCCTTCTGCTGCAGGGCGGCGGGCATGGCCGACCAGTTGGTGGACGACAGCGTGGTGGGGAAGGTCCACCCCAGCGAGTCGGCCACATCGTCGAACCCGTCGTTCACCGCACCCGCGGTCTTGTCGAATCCGAGGCTGTGGCAGGAAATGCAGTTCGAGCTGAAGTGGTCGCTGCCCGCGCCCGTAATCTGCCGCGTGAAGGCGGTGGCATGGTCGGTCTGGTCGAAACTTGCCTGCTTGTCGGCGTGGCAAAGCACGCAGAGGTAGTGCTTCTGGCCGAGGTAGACCGAGCC
>CAYXFW010000208.1:0-5581 GCA_964464305.1 uncultured Verrucomicrobiota bacterium | reverse complement strand
ACTCGCCCGCGGAGATGCGGATCCGCGAGCCCGCGTCGGCGCTGGGGCAGGCGAAGGCGATCTCGACGGCGTAGTCGCCGGCCTTCGCGGCGTCGATCTCGAACCAGATCCGGCCCGAGGCGTTCGACCAGCCGGTCAGCCAGTCGTTGGCAAAGCCGGGCCCGCAGGCGAAGACGAGCGGCGTTGTGAAATAGGCCTGCGGTGCGTGCAGGTCGACGGGATTGTGCGGCGCGTGGCCCACGGGAATCGGCGGCCGGCACAGCCCGTCGCGCGAGATGTCGGCAAACCAGTCGTCGTATCGCGCGGCCAGATCGGCGACGAGTGCCGGATGAAGCGCGGCAATGTTGTTCGACTCGCCCGGGTCGCTCTGCATGTCGTAGAGCTGCCACGATGTCGCGCCGCCGTCGTTTGCCTTCGCCGCCGAGCCGCCGGCCCTGCCCTTGATCTCGCGGACCAGCCGGTGGCGCTGCGTGCGGACGGCGCCGGGGAACTTGTTGGTTTCGTCGATCGGGTTGTGCGTGAAGAGGGTGCGCTCCGGCCACGCCGCATCGCGGCCCTCCAGCAGCGGACGCAGGCTGATGCCGTCCACCTTCGGCCCGGCGGGCGGGGTTACGCCGCAGAGATCCAGCAGCGTCGGATAGAGGTCAATGTGCGATGCGATGGGCGCTACCACATGCGGGGTCCAGCGCGCGGCGGGCCAGCGCATGAAGAGCGGGACGCGTGTGCCGCCCTCGTGGACGCTCGTCTTCCCGCCGCGCATGCCGGCGTTGTAGATCTTCACCCCGGCCGTGCCGCCGTTGTCGGTGAGAAAGAGGACGATCGTGTTTTCGGCGAGTTTGAGGTCGCGGAGACGCGCGAGCAGCCGTCCGACGTTGTCGTCCAGATTCTCGCACATACCCCAGAAGGCCGCGACGTCGTCCCCGAATCCGGCGGCCTTGAACTTGTCGAAATAGCGGTCGGGGACCTGGAACGGCGAGTGCGGCGCGTTGTAGGCCAGGTAGCAGAAGAAGGGCTGCGTGCCGCCCTTCCCGATGAACCGCATCGCCTCGTCCGTCAGGACATCCGTGATGAATCCCTTCGTCGCCTCCGGCTTCGTGCCGCGCAGCAACTCGGCATCGACGTAGTTGTTCCAGTGGCCCGCGGTGAAGCCGAAGAACTCGTCGAACCCCTGTCCCTGGGGCGTACAGGGGTATTGCTCGCCGTTGTGCCACTTGCCGATGCACGCGGTCCGGTAGCCGGCGCCGCGCAGGGCCTCGGCCAGCGTGATCTCGCTCGCGCGCATGACCTCGCGGCTGTGAGTGACGCCATGGACGCCCGTGCGCAACGGCCAGCGACCCGTGAGCAGGGCCGCGCGGGTCGGCGCGCAGAAGGAGTTCACGAAGAAACGGTCGAACCGCACGCCGGCAGTCCCCAAGGCATCGATGTGGGGCGTGCGGACATGCGGGTTGCCGTGCAGCGAGAAGTCACCGTAGCCTTGGTCGTCGGTCAGAATCAACAGAACATTGGGCCGTTCCGGCGCGGCCTGAGTGGCGGCGTGGGACCCATACGCGAGGGCGATGGCGATGGCCATGGGTACCGACGCATGGAGGGACGGCCTCCGTGCCGTCCGCGGGACGAAACGGGTGATGCGGGTGATCATCTCAGTGCTTCTCCTTTCAGTGGATACGCCCCGAATTCGTGACACGCCTCGATCATGGCGATGAAGTTCTGCGGGTCGCAGGAGGAGTGGATGCTGTTCGAGGAGCAAAGGATGTAGCCGCCGCCCGGCCCTGCATCGGCGATGGCCTGGCGTACGGCCTCGCGGACCTGGTCCGGCGTGCCGTGCGGGAGCAGGTGGGCGCAGTCGATGTTGCCGGTGATGCAGACGCGTGCGCCGACGAGACGCTTGACGGTCGCGAGATCCATCCCGGCGACCGGTTCGATCGGGTTGATGCCGTCCGGCCCGGCCGCGACAATGTCGTCGAGGATGGGGTAGAGGTTGCCGTCGGAATGCTTGATGCAGAACGCGCCCTCGTCGTGGATCATGTCGATCATGCGCTTCAGCGGAGGCAGGATGAATTCGCGGAAGTGGTCGGGGCTCATCATCGGTCCCTGGTTGCCCGCGTAGTCGTCGCCGAGGACGATCACCTCCGCGCCGGCCCGGATTGCGCGCCGGACGATCCGCATGTTGCAGGCGAGGACCTTCTCCATGAGGACACGCACCAACTCGGGCTCCAGGATGAAGTTCATGAGCAGGTTGTCGAGACCATTCAGATAAGCCGACCACATGAAGGCGGCGCGGTGGTGGAAGCAGATCGCCCGCTTCCCCTTGTACCGCGCGACGAGGTCCGGCAGTTTTCCAAGCCGGTGCGGGGCGTCCGGGTCGGGCGGCACGTAGGCGCGCGCGTCGTCGATCGTGGCCACCGGCCCGCGCAACGGATGCGCGACCGCCTCGGGCCCGGGCAGGTAGCTCACGCCCCATTCGTCGGTGTACGAGCCGTCGTCGTTGTCGCTCACCTTCTCGAAAAGCGCGCCGCAGCCGACGCCGTCCATGCCGAGCCGGTCCATGCAGTCGGCCACGTCGCGGCAGTCCGGCACTGCCGCCCGCGCGACCTTCTCGTCGACGACGAACTCCAGCACGGGCACCCGGTCGGGTAGGCCGAGCTTCAGGGCGGTGTGGACGCGTTCAACCGGGTTCATGGTTGTTGCAGTTCCCGCAGGGAGTTGCGCACCGTGGCGAGGTCGCCGACGATGACAAACATGCGGAAGGGGTACTCGCCCGGGACGATGCCGTCCTTGTTGGTCACGCGGAAGACGCAATTCCACTTCACGACCTTCTCCGCGTGAAACCGGAAGCGTCCATAGCCGGGACCGGTGGTTCGGGGTGCGGGCCGGGGTGGGGCGAAGATGCCCATCGCGTGCGTGCCGCCGGGGACACTGAAGACGACGGGGCGCGGCTGCTCGCCTGGTCCGTCGGACAGCGGCTCCAGCTCGCCCGTGGCCGGGTTGAACTGCTGGAATTCGCTGAAGGCCGGGGGCATGTAGCCGGTCAGCGCCTCGAAGACTGCGTGGGTGTGCCGCTCGCCCTTCGGCACGGTGAACACGACATCGTAGGCGATGACGTGGGGCAGGTTGGCTGCCCCGATGCTCACGCGCCGGGCAAGGCGGTGTTCGGAAAGGACGGTCGTGTTCTTTGCCGGGTTCGCGCCGGACTTCTCCCCGGGTTCGAGCCAGAAGGCCATCTGCGTCACCGATTCGAGCGTGTTCGATGCGGCCCGGAGGCTCAGGAGACGGCTCGAGGACTTGTCGCCCGCCCCGTCGCGGCGCGAACCGGCCTCGGTCGGGTTGAAGGTCTCCGCGGCGATGGGCGTGCCGCAGTCGAGATTGCACGCCGACTGGAGTTGCCGTCCGTGGTCCGCGGAGTCGATGAACTCGCGGCCGTTCCACGTGAGGGAATGAATCGCGCCGGCCAGTCGCCGCGTGGTGGTGATCACGATGTCCGACGGCCCGGCGGCGCCGCGGATCGATGCGTTTCCGCCGGGTCGCGCGACCGCGGAGGGGACCCACGGCGCGGCCAAAACGATGCCGAGGAATGCCGCGGCCGTCCTCATGGCTTTTTCGCGGGGGTGAACCACTCCTCGCCGATCATCCGGCCCAGGAGGAAGAACTTGCGTTCGGGGTACCAGAGGACCGGCTGGCCGTTGCGGACGGTGAAACTCGAATAGAGGGCAAGGTCCAGGCGGCCCTTGGTGCCGGGCTTGCCGAGGCTGACGCCGTCGTGGTCCATGAAGAGCCGCGGCTCGTCGAACCATACCGGCTGGTCCGCGCCGGGTTGGAAACGGCCGGCAACAAGATGAATGGGCCGGCGGTGGTCGCTCGTGTCGGTGGGGCCGAAGTTCTTGTAGTGGCCGTCGTGGTTGTGGATGAAGAGCGCATAGCGGCCGCTGCCGGCCGTGTTGCCGCCGACATCGTACATGGGGCATGGCGAGAGCGGATGGAGCAGCGGTTCGCCGCCATCCTTGCGCAACAACCGGCGCGGCGGCGTCCACGTCTCGCCGGTGTCGGTGCTGACGCTCCAGAACGGACTGCCGGAGCCGGTGCGCATGACGCAGAACAGGCGCCCGTCCGGCAGCTTGACGACGGTCGGTTCCTGGCAGGCGCTGACCTCGGGGTGGCCGGGGAAGGGGACCGACAGCGCCTTGTCGTCGGCCATGAACCACGAAATCCGCAGGTCCTTCGGCTCAGGATTGGCGTCGACATTCTCGAACCGCATGAACTCGACGCGCGAGTCGGCGGAGATCCACGACTTGGTCGGGTTCTTCGTCACCGCGAAACTCGTCCAGCGCGTGAAGCCGGCGAAGTACTTTCCGTCGCTGCCGAGCCGCAGCGGCTTCTGCCAGCAGAGCATGTTCGGCGGCATCGTGGGGTCGGGGTTGTCGCGGGTGCTGCGCCGGATCGCGACATTCTGCGGCGCCGACCACGTCGCGCCGTTGTCGTCGCTGCAAATGCCGTGAAGCCAGCCGGTGTGGTGCGGAAAGTTATCCACGCGCCCGATGTGCTGGCTGTAGAGGATGTAGATGCGGCCCGTCTTGCTGACGAGAGGGTACCCCCAGCTCGCCATGTGACCGTCCCCCGGCTTCTTCGGGCCGGCGATGATCCGCGGCTTGGACCACGTCTTCCCCCCGTCGTCGCTTCGGGCGAAGGCCTGGTGCTGGTCGGGCTGCGACTCGGCCGAGCTTTGCGTCCATACCGCCATCAGCGATCCGTCCGGCCCGTCGAAGACAAGGAAGTGCTCGTTGCCGGTGTCGTTGACGCCTGTGTCGGTGACCTCGGGCACGAAGACGACGAAGTCCGGCCGGGTGATGCGGAGCTGTCCCGGGATCCGCGCCTTGAGGTCCGCCGGCGTGGCGATGAAGTTCGGGTCCGGCGACTTCGCGGGCGCGTTCGTCGGCGCCGCGGGAGCGCTGGCGGCGATGAACAGAAGTGCGAGGGCTGCATGAATTCGCATGGATCGGGTCTCCTATTCCAGCCTGCCGAACATGATTCGTTCCTTCCGGCTCGGGGACGAATCGCCCTGGGTCACGGTGAGATAGACGGCGCCGTCGTACTTCCGGAAGGTCGGATACTGGAAGGACTTCTCCGTTTCAAACCGGTACTTGCGCTCCCACGTGGAGCCGTCGCGCGACACGTCGATGTTGAAGACGGACCGTCCGACGCCGCCGATCTTCGTCGCCTCCTGCCAGCCCAGATAATAGAGCCCGTCGAAGCGGTCGAAGGTCGGCTTCGAACTGGTCCCGTTCGGCACGAAGTCGCGCGGGGCGTTCGTCGTCCACTGGCGGCCGTCGCGGCTTGTGGAGAATGTGTAATTCTGCGTGCCCGCCTCCTGACGCACGATCGTCATCCACGTGCCGTCGGGCAGCCGGTTGACGGCGGCTTCGGTGAGCCGGAGGTTCTGCGGCTCGTTGAAGTGGCCAAGGACCTCGAACGTGTCACGGCCGTCGTTCAGGACGGAAAGGGCATTCTGGGCGCCCAGATAGTTATTGAGAACCGCGTAGATCCGTCCGTCGAAATTCTTGAAGGAATCGATCATGTACAGCCCTGC
>CAYXFW010000207.1:0-5583 GCA_964464305.1 uncultured Verrucomicrobiota bacterium | reverse complement strand
TGCCCGATGGCCCGTGACGTTCCGGCGCACCGTCCTCAGGTGCGCCGTACCCGTGCGGCGCCTCGGTAACGCTAGTTCGTCGGTACACCTCAGGGGGGCGGAGTTTATAAAGTGCGTCCCTCTCCCGCTCGGAGGGCCGGACGACCGGCGGGTCATGTGCGTAGCGAGACCTTGGAGGAACCCAGACAGCTCACGATGGCGCGGAACAGCGGATGACGACCCCGACACAATCGGTAGACCCCGTCCTCGCGACCGACAATTCCGCGGGTGTGCATCAACACGAGATGGCGCTTCAGGGAGCGGAGCGGAATGCCCGTGTCATGCCGCAGCGCGGCAACCGCGCGCGGTCCCTTCAACAGCTCCCGGACGATTGCAAGACGCCTCGGATGGGTGAAGCAGGATGCGATCCGGAGAAACACGGCATCGGGAGCCACCCCCGGCGCCCGCAGGCCAGCCCGAATGGCCCCGGTGAGAACTTCCGCGTCGGCGACCTGGGGATCCGGCGAGAGCCGGTAGCGAACTTCGCTCCCCACCCGCGTCGCGGCCAGCAGCCCCCGCGAGTTCAGCCGCCGCAATTCCTGGCTCGCCCGCGATAGCCCGATCCGCAAGCGCCCGGCCATCTCGGTGACCGTCAATCCCGGCGAAGCCATCACCAACCGAAGCATACGGACTCGCGTCGCACCCGCCAGAATGCGGCACGTCCTCCAGAGCGTCGGATTTAGCGATGCACCAGCCATGGGGGCACACTTTATAAAGTCTGTCCCTCTGTGCCAAGTCCCCGGGAGTCTGCTATCCTTGACCGGATGAGCGGAAACCGGACCACGGACACGACGCCGGGATGGGCCGCTGTACTGGCGGAACGGCTGGACGGGAACTTGGACTTGTCGCCGCTGGCCCGGCGGCTCTACAGCCAGGACGCCTCGATCTACGAGCAGTGCCCACTCGGCGTTGCGCGGCCCCGCAACGCGGATGACTGCGCGGTACTCGCGCGCGCGGCCGCGGAGCACGGGTTCAGCCTCATCCCCCGCGCCGGCGGCACCAGCCTCGCGGGACAGTGCGTCGGCCCGGGCCTCGTCGTCGAGGTCACGCGGCACATGAACCGCATCCTCGCGATCGACCCGGCCGGCCGCACGGCGCGCGTCGAACCGGGTGTCGTGCAGGACGACCTCAACGACACGGCCGCCCCGCACAACCTCATGTTCGCGCCGGACACGTCCACGTCGAAACAGGCCGGCATCGGCGGCATGATCGGTAACAACTCATGCGGCGCATTCTCGGTCCGCTTCGGCACCACGCGCGACCACATCGACGCGGTGGACGTCGTCCTCGCCGACGGATCGCCGGCCCGCTTCGGCCCGCTGGACGGCCCGGCACTGGAGGCGAAGCGACGCGAGGATTCGGCGGACGGCCGCATCACACGGAGCCTCTTCGATCTCGTCGAGCGCCACCGCGCCCTGATCCTCGATCGCTCGCCGAAACCCTCCGTCCGCCGGCGCAACGCCGGCTACGCCCTCGACGCCCTGGCCCGCGGCCGGCCCTGGGTTCCCGACGGGGCGCCCTTCAACCTCGCCCGGCTCCTCTGCGGCAGCGAAGGGACGCTGGCGCTCGTCACGGCCGCCGACGTTCGGCTCGTCCCCCGCCCCGCCGCCCGCCGCCTCGTGTGCGTCCACTTTGCCTCGGTCGGCGAGGCCTGCCGCGCGACCGTGGTGGCACTCGCACACCAACCGGCGGCCGTGGAATTGATGGACGGCGCACTCCTCGCCGCCACCCGCCACCACCCGGCCCAGGCGCCGAACCGCTTCTGGATCGAGGGCGAACCCGGCGCCGTGCTCGCCATCGAGATGTGGGCGGACGACGACGCGGCCGCGGATCGAGCCGCCGCAGACCTCGTCGCGGATTTCCGCAGCCGCGGCCTCGGCACCGCACACCCGATCGTCCTGGCCGACCGCATGGCCCGCGTGTGGGCGCTGCGCAAGGCCGGCCTCGGCCTGCTCACCGGCATCCCGGGCGACGCCAAGCCGGTCACCGCGATCGAGGATATCGCCGTCGCCCCGGAGGATCTCGCGGACTTCGTCGCGGAGATCGAGGCGCTCATGAAGCGGCTCGGCTGTTCGTGCGTCTATTACGGCCACGCCTCGGTCGGCCTCCTGCACTACCGGCCGATGCTCAACTTCAAGAAGCCCGACGACCTCCGCACGTTTGAACGTCTCTGCGCCGAGGTCGTGCCCCTCGTACGCCGCTTCGGCGGCTGCCTCTCCGGCGAGCACGGCGACGGGCGCCTGCGGTCGCCCTTCCTGCGCGAGGCGCTCACGCCGGAACTGTACGACCTGTGCGTGCAGGTAAAGCACATCTTCGACCCGCACGGCGTGCTCAACCCCGGCAAGATCGTCGACCCGGCCCTCCTGACCGCGGACCTCCGGACATCGCCCGCGACGCCGACCCCCGAGGTCGCGACGGAATTCGACTGGTCCCGCACCGTCGGCCTCGTCCGCGCCGCCGAGGCCTGCAACGGCGCCGGCGTCTGCCGCCAAAGCGCCGGCCGCGGCCTCATGTGCCCGACCTACATGGCCACCGGCGACGAGGCCCACACGACCCGCGCGCGCGCCAACCTGCTACGCCAGGCTCTGACCTCCGGCGATCCCGATGCGGCATGGAGCGATCCCGAACTGGTCGCGGCGATGGACACCTGCCTCTCGTGCAAGGGCTGCCAGCCGGAATGCCCGTCCGGCGTCGACCTCGCCCGCATGAAGGCCGAATGGCTGCAGAAGCGTAACGACCGCCGGGGACCGTCGCTCCGCAGCCTCGCCATGGGCTTCTACGCAACCGCCGCCCGGGCGGCGCGCATCGCGCCGGACTGGGTCTCGCGCATCGCGAATTCGGCGCTCTCCAAGCGCCTGCTGGGCATCGCGCCGCAGCGGCGCGTCCCCCCCTACGCCCGCCGCACGCTCGCCCAATGGACGCGCACTCACCTCCCGCCCGCCGGCGCCGGCGCACGCGGAGAGGTGCTGCTGTTCAACGACGAGTTCACGAACTACGGCGAACCCGAGATCGGCATCGCGGCGATCGAAGTGCTGGAGTTCGCCGGCTGGCGCGTGCGGCTGACGCATGGACTCGAATCCGGCCGCACGCAGATTTCCAAGGGATTCCTTCGCGCCGCACGGCGGCGAATCGCCCACGCCGTGGCGACCCTCGCGCCGGAGGCGGAGCGCGGCATCTGGATCCTCGGCCTCGAGCCGTCGGCCATCCTGACGTTTCGCGACGAGGCCCCGGACCTGGTCCCGCCGGCCCTGCGCGCCACGGCCCTCAAGGTGGCCGCGCGATGCGTTCTCTTCGACGACTTCATCGCGCGCGAGGCGGACGCGGGCACCCTGGCCTCCCTCGCCCTCGGACGGCTGCCGGAGGGCGAGGTGCTCTTCCACGGCCACTGCCACCAGAAGGCGATCACAGGCACCGCGGGCACGCGACGCGCACTGGCGCTGATCCCGGAGCTCAGGGTCGCCGAACTCGGCACGGCCTGCTGCGGCATGGCCGGCTCGTTCGGCTACGAGCGCGAGCATTTCGATCTTTCGATGAAGGTCGCGAACCAGATCCTGCTGCCCGCCATTCGCGCCCGCCCCGACGCGCTCGTCTGTGCGCCCGGAACAAGCTGCCGCCAGCAGATTCGCGACGGCGCCGGTCGCCGCGCCTGGCACCCGGCCGAACTGCTCCACCAGTCCCTCGAGGCCGGACGGGACAGGGCGGCAGTCGACGGGCAGGCGTCCGCAACGGCACCGGCGTGACTTCGGCCCGTTGGTGCGGAATCCCCGATTCCTCCGTCCCAGCTCCTATCGCACGAGCTCCACGCGCTTCGCCATGCGGGCAACCCAACCCGTGGTGCTCCGTTCGGCCGTGAGCAGGCGGAGATCATGATCGAGCGCCAGCGTGATGTAGACGGCATCGTACATGGTCGCGCCGAACTCGAACGCGCGACGCAACACGGCGCGGGGATCCGGATCGATGCGCTCCAGCGAGGCGTCCATGTGAAGGTCGAACAGCTCGCGCGCCGTGGTCTCGTCCAGAATGCGTCGCATGGCCAGCTTGCGAAAGATGTTGCCCATCTCCCAGAAGTGAAGTCCCGGAACCACCAGGCGGACCCGCCCCTCCAGCATCCGCTCCTGCCACGCCCGCGCCGACGCGGAGAACGACTCCTCCAGATACCAGGCCGCCGCCACCGACGCGTCCAGAACGTACGAAGTCATCGGGAATCCCTGTCCTCGCGGATCATGTCCCGCACATCGACCCCGGTCCTCACGCCGGCAAGACGGACGCGCACACGCGCGAGGCGCTCCCGGTACGTGGCCCTGCGCCGCTCCTCCGCCTTCATCGTCACATAGGCGGTCAGGGCCTCCTCGACGATGGCCCTCTTGCTCCGCCCCACCGAATACTCGCGGGCCGTCGCCAGAAGACTGTCGTCCAGTTCGATGTTCGTCCGCATGTATCCAGTATGCACTATGCACATGAGTTGTGCAAGCCGATCGGAAACCCCATTTCGCGTTTCGGATTTCATCCCTCACCTTTTGCCGGTAGGGTCTGGCGGATGAGCGAGCGAACCATGGACAGTCCTCCGGCCCCGACGCCTCCGGAGACGTGCCCCATCTGCGGGGCCGAGGTGCCTCCGGACGCCCTCGCATGCCCGGACTGCGGCGCGGACGACCGGACCGGATGGAACGAGGAGGCGACCGCGACGGACGGGCTGGATCTGCCGGACGGCGACTTCAACTACGACGAGTTCGTGAAACGCGAATTCGCGGAGGAACTGGCCCCGGGCGGCTGGCGGCGGCCGATGCTCTGGATCGCCGCCGCAATGATGATCGTCTTGTTTTCCCTCGCCCTGTGGCTGGCGGCGAGACGATAGCGCTCTCTGGAGGGTCGACCTCCGCGTCGGCCGTGTCCGGCGCGACGGCCCGGACGGAGCCGGGCCCTCCAAGCACCTGACGTCAACCGCTTGCCCTCAGCGTCCTCTGCGCGGACCGCCGCGCGGGGGGCCTCCGCGGCGCGGACCGCCGCGTCCGCCGCCGGGCCGGAACGGCGAGGGACCCCGCGCGCGGGTGGGCGCGAGCGAGGGCGCACCCTCGGGCAGGCGCACCCACTCCTCCTCGGGGATCGTGCACGGCAAAGGACGGCCGATGTAGGCCTCGATCGCCGGAAGGTAGAAGGACTCCTCTTCGCACGCGAACGTGATCGAGATGCCCGACTTGCCCGCGCGGCCGGTGCGGCCGATGCGGTGGACGTAGTCCTCCGCATCGATCGGCGTGTTGAAGTTCACCACATGGCTGATGTCGGAGATGTGAAGCCCGCGGCCGGCGACGTCGGTCGCGACGAGCACCTGGATGCGCCCCTCGCGGAAATCCTCGAGCGCACGCGTCCGCTGGTTCTGCGCCAGGGCGCCGGAGATCAGCGCGCTGGAGAACCCGGCCCGCTTCAGGAGTTCGTCCAGGCGCTCGGCCGTATCGCGGCGATTGACGAACACAAGGACCCGCTCCAGCTTCTCGCGCTTGAGCAGGTTGCACAACAGCGGCCACTTCTCGGCGGTCGTCACGACGT
>CAYXFW010000206.1:0-5588 GCA_964464305.1 uncultured Verrucomicrobiota bacterium | reverse complement strand
ATCGTCAAGAACTGCGGTCCGAAGGCCGTCAAACAACTCGACCGCGTGTGCGAGATGTTCAAGCAGCGGGGCGGCCGTTTTGTCACGGCCGGGGAGTTGGCCGCGGAGTACGCATGAAGTTCGAGCAGGCGATGAGAGCCCTCGCCGGCGCCGGACGGCGTGCGCACGTGGTCGGCAATGCCGGCGCGGGCGTCATCGTCGCCCTCGACGTGGAAGGGCGCCTGTTCCCGGTTTGGGACGGAGAGATCCTCACCCGCATCAATCCCGAGGCCCTTGCCGGGCAGAGCACGAGGGACCGGTATATCAACCCCGGCGGCGACGGGCTGTGGCCTGCGCCGGAAGGGACCACGCTGGGGTACCAGTACGCGGCGGGCGCGTGGCGCGTGCCGCCGGGGCTGGTGGCGGCCCGGTACCGGGTGTTGGACTCCTCGGCGCACCGCGCCACCCTCTGCGCAGAGGTCGACCTTGTGAACAACCGCGGCATCGGGGTTCCCGTGCTGTTTCAGCGGCGGATCGCGGTTTCCGCCGGGCGCGAATCGCTCACGATGCGTGTGGTGGAGAGCCTCACGTACACGGGCCGCGGGACGCTGCGGCGGCAGGAATGCCGGCTGGCGCCGTGGACGCTCTGCCAGTTCGATTGCGGTCCGGGATGCGAGGTGGTCTTCCCGTGCGCGCGGAAGGCGTCGGTGTGGGATCTTTACGACGCCGCCAGCGACAGCCAGCGCACTTGGGATGGGCGGCTGTGCAGGACGCGGACGGACGGTTCGCAGCGCTACCAGATCGCCCTGGGCGCGGAGGTGCCGTGGATCGAGTTCCGCGACCCCCGCCGCGGCCTGGTGGCGCGGCGCATGGCGGGTCTGCCCGGACCGGGCCGGCCGTTCATCGATATCCGGGATGCGGCGGCGGACATCGCGCCGTCCCGCAAAGGCGTTCGTTACAGCGTCTATAGCGACCCGGCGAGCTTCATGGAAATCGAAGCGGTGGGCGGGTGCCCGGACGTACTCCGTCCCAATGACGAAATGAGCATCGAAGTGAGTACGCGGTTTGAACGCATCGGACGGAATTCGAGCCGGGCCGCCCGGCGGAGGTGAGAGTATGGAACAACTCTTCGGCATCATCCTGCACTCGATCGGCGGATTTTCGTCCGCCAGCTTCTACGTCCCGTCGCACAAGGTGAAGAAGTGGGCGTGGGAAACCTACTGGATCACCCTGGGTTTCGTGGCCTGGATCGTCATGCCCACGATCGGCGGGTTGCTGACCACGCCGGACCTGTGGGCGATCCTCCGCGGGAGTCCGCGCGGCGCCATGATCGGATCGTACGCATTCGGCGTTCTGTGGGGCTTCGGCGGGCTGATGTGCGGACTGGGGTTGCGCTATCTCGGCATGGCGCTGGGACAATCCATTTCCCTCGGCGTTTGTGCCATTTTCGGCACCATCGTCCCGGCCATCATCGACAAGAAGATCGGCATGCTGTTCACGACCCTTCCCGGGGCCGTCGTATTGCTCGGATTCCTGATTTGCATCGCCGGCACGGCGTGCTGCGGTTTTGCGGGCGTGTTGAAGGAGAGGCTGCTGTCCGATGCGCAGAAGAAGGAGTCGGTCAAGGAGTTCTCGGCCGTCAAGGGACTCGTCCTGGCGGTCTGCGGCGGGGCGATGAGCGCATGCATGGCGCTGGCCATCAATGCCGGGCAGCCGATTTCGAACGTGGCCCTCGAGGTGGGAACGGTCAAGGTCTTCAGCGGCATCCCGGTCTTCGTCTTTGCGCTGGCGGGGGGCTTCACGACCAACTTCTTTGCGTCCTTGATCCTCGGCGCGAGAAACAAGTCGTTCGGAGACTATAATCTGCGCCCGCGTTCGACGCTGCTGATGAACTATTTCCTGTCGATCCTCAGCGGGTTGATGTGGTACGGACAGTACTTCTTCTACGGTATGGGCATGACGAAGATGGGCAAGTTCGATTTTGCCAGCTGGAGCATCCACATGGCGGCCATCATCGTCTTCAGCAACCTGTGGGGATTGGGGCTGAAGGAATGGAAACTGGTCGATTCCAGGACGCGCATGTATCTGTGGATCGGGATCGTGGCGCTCATCGTCTCGGTCGTCATGATCGGCATCGGCAATAAACTGGCGGCCGGCGCGTAGGCATCGGCACTCAGTCCATCGCGACACGAAAGCCCGTGTCGCAGCCGCGGTAGTCGGCGCGAAAGAACGCTCGGGAGTGGACCTTGCCCATGGAGGCATCCCGCTCGGACCATGCGCCGCCGCGTGCCGGGATCCCAAGGGGCGTCTCGCCGGAGCACCACTCGAAGACGTTGCCGGCCATGTCGTGAAGTCCGTACGGATTGGGCGGCAACGAGCCGGCCGTCGCCGGGCCGGACGCGTCCATGACGGCCTTTCCCCGGGGATCGCCCCAACCCCAGGGCCAGTCCGCACCGCGGAGGCCGCCGCGCGCGGCGGTCTCCCACTCGTCCTCCGTCGGCAGCCTCACTCGACGGCCGAACCGCCGGGACATCCATGCGCAATAGGCGTCGGCTTCGCCCCGGGCGATCGCGACCACGGGGAGCCGGGCGCATCCCGGCGCCGGTTTCCATTCCGCCCCGTGCCGCGCCATCTGAGGATGGGGTTCGATGCCGGGGGCGCCGCCGGTTGAGTTCAGGTAGAGAATGAACTGGACGACGGTTGTTTCGGTTGCCGCGATGCGAAACGGCGCGACCTCCGTCTCGCGCGGCGGGTTCCTCGATGCGGGGTTCCGGCTTCCGACCGCGACCCGGCCTCCGGGAATGACGACCATCGGCGTGTCTTCGCGCGCGGAGCACGCCGCGAGCAGGAGGCAGGCCGCGCCCGCCACAACCGCGCGAGATCTCATGGCTGCGATCCTACGGCAGCCGCGGCACGGATGCCGAGCGCAAAGCGCACAGGGGGTCGGGCGCGCGATCCGTCGTCAGGCCGAAGGCGGGTGGGGTGTGCCGGGGGCGGAGACGATCCGTTGGACCCGCAGCGGAAACCTCAATTTGAGATCGTTGTTCAGCAGGATCTCGACCCAGTGCGTGCCCTCGGTGGGAAACGACTTGTTGACGAAGATCTCGACATTCGTCGCGGTCGCCTCCGGGCCGGGAAGCTGGAACGCGATGTCGGCCCCTTCGAGAACCGGCGCGGCCTGGTCCGGGGCCAGGATGCGGGTGTGCTGCAGGAATCCGCCCTCGCCGCTGCACCATCGAGTGACCACGAACAGCCGCGGATAGACCAGCGGGAACGATTGCGATCCGATCGCGTCGAAGAGGCCGATCAAGATGAACTTCCCGTTCCGCTCCTGGCGGACATCGTCGCAAAGCAGGCAGGACTGGAGGTCAGGTGTCATGTCGGCATTGTGACCCCGGGCCGCCGGAACGCAAGCCGTCGGGATGCTCTTTCCCGGGTCTCAGGTGTCGCGCAGACGGGATGCGCGGCGGGCGAACAGGAACCCGGTTGCGGCGAAGACGGCCGAGAGGACGCAGACGAGGGCGAAGAAGTACCCGAGGAAGAGACTGTCGCCCGCCCAGGTGTTGAAAAACAGAACGACCCAGTCGTCCGGCTGCTTCCCCGTCATGGCCACGGCCATGTAGCGGCCGAGGCCCCAGAAATAGGCGACCGTTCCGCGCAGGGCGAGGTAGGCGAACAGCGACCACGCCCAGACGCGCAGGCTGCGCGGTACGCGGTCTCCGGCGCCGCGTACGAGAGCGACCGCACACAGGCCGAAGAGCAGGAAGGACATCACAAGCGTCCCCATCAGCATCGGCGCGGCGCGCACGACAATGCTGGCGCCCGCGGCAACGGCCTCCACGACCAGCGTGGCGGCACACACGGCGTGCCAGCGGGTTCCCCCGGCCCGGGCCGGCACTGCCGGTGGCGGCGGCGGGACCGCCAGCCGGGGCACGGCTTCAACCTGCGCATTTGAGGGGGGCTCCGCTCCCGCAGCCATCGCCGCGGCAAATTCGACATCGGAGAACGTCCCCTGGGCGGCCTCGACCGCGGCCTGCAACTGTTCCGCGGCGCGGCGGGCGACGCGGAGGCGGTGCCAGCATCGGATGGGCTGGCGGTTGACGCGGGTTTGCAGGACGAACCGGCACGTCGGCCCGCGCGCGGCGTTCACGGCCAGACCGACGATGGCGAGGGCAGCGAGGACCCAGCCCGTCACGGCGATGCCTTCGCTGCGCGCGGGCGCCAGCGCCATCGCAAGGCCCGAGAGCAGCGGGATGGCCCAGAGAACGGTCCATAGATGGATCCGCGACGTCCGCTGGATGACGATCGACTGGATGTCGCGAAAGTGGAATCTCCGGTAGCGCTCCACGAACCACGCGACCTCGACGTAGAGCAGGTGGTCGTTCGCGAGCCAGCCGCGCGACCGCGTGGCGAAACCATAGCCACGGCCCGGCATGCGGGAATAGGGAGTGGGTGAATGGGGCGCCATGAGGGTCAGGAGACTCCTGCCGGGGCTTGCGGCGCATGGCGAAACATGTCCGCCACGCCCATGTAGAGGATGGCGATCCAGCCGACGATCATCGCCAGTCCCGCGATCAGCGCCAGGACGAACCGGATCTTCGAGCGGGGCACGAGGCTCATCGGCCGCCGCCAGAACCGGATGGCGAGAAAGACGGCGGCCGGCGCGGTGAATGCGGACAGGCACCAGAGAAACAGAGTCAGCAGCGGGAGGGTCGCAAGAGCCAGCGCGAGGCTGTCGTATTGCACGATGCTCGCCACGCTCCGGCCGGCGGGTCCGCCGGCGCGGCGCTCGGCGTGGAGGCAGGCGGGGCACACGTGGCGGTCGCCGAGGTCTAGATCGCACAGGGCGCAGAGAAAACGTCCGCAACTCGCGCAGGCGACGACGGCGACCCGCCCGGGATGATGAAAACAAGCCGATTCGCCGGGCAGCGAATCCGAGGCCTGCGCGAGGTTCGCGCCGGTGCCGTACAGGGCGGGGAACGTCCATGTCTCCGTGGACGCGCCACAGCCCGGGCACGCGATTTCTGCGCCGGGTCCGCCCCCGGTGACGGGTAGCACGGCGTCGCAGGCGGGGCAGGCTGGGAGGGCGGGCGCCATGCGTGTCGCGTCAGATCTTCACGATCCGCGTGTTGCAGATCAGGTCGTGCAGAGTGCGCTTCTCCCGGTCGAATCCGGCAATGATGAACCCGATGTACAGCGTGAAGTAGCTGATGTACTTCGCAAAATGCCGGCCGGTGGAGCGGGCATAGGAGACACGGCCTCCTTCCGCCGTCACGACGCGCAGGCGGCAGGCCATCTTGCCCAGGGTGGCGCCGTAGCGCCCGACCATCCAGATCTCGTAGGCCGCTGTCAGAACCATGCTGAAGAGGGCGAGGAGCATCTGGGCGGCAAAGATGGACCACGGATTCTCTTCCAGATTGGCCTGCCGCGAGACGAGGATGATGACCGGGATGTAGATGGCGTATTGAGCGATGCTGACCACGATGGTGTCGATGATGGTGGCTGCCACGCGGATCCAGAATCCGCCGTAGCGAAGGGCGGCGGGCACGACGGCATCCTCCTGCAGCCGCTGCACGGTCTCGGTGAGTTGGGTCGCGGCCTTGACCCGT
>CAYXFW010000205.1:0-5614 GCA_964464305.1 uncultured Verrucomicrobiota bacterium | reverse complement strand
CGAAGGCTCCGGCGGCGGCGGCGTGGTGGAGCATCGCGTACTCGCCGGAGACCTGGTAGGCGAGGACGGGCACCCGGACCGCGTCGCGCGCCTCGCGAACGATGTCGAGATAGGGTCCGCCGGGTTTGACCATCACAAGGTCGGCGCCCTCATCGACATCGCGCAGCACGGCGCGGAGAGCGAGCCGGCGCGCGGCGGGCGGCAATTGGTACGCGCGGCGGTCGCCGAACGCGGGCTTGGACTGCGCGGCGTCGCGGAAGGGGCCATAGAAGCAGGACGCGAATTTTGCGGCATAGCTCAGGATGGCGGCCGATCCGCAGCCGCCGGCCGTGAGCGCGGCGCGGATGGCGGCGACGCGGTTGTCCATCATGTCCGACGGCGCGACGACGTGCGCTCCGGCCGCGGCGTAGGCAGCGGCGATCTCCGCGAGCCGCGCGATGCTTGCGTCGTTGTCGATCGATCCGTCCGTTCGCAGGATGGCGCAGTGGCCGTGGTCGGTATAGGCGCAGAGACACACGTCCGCCATTACGAGGAGGTTCGGATGGGCCTCCCGGAGCGCGCCGATGGCCCGGACGACGGGCGAGTCCGCCGCGTCGGCCCGCGAGCCGCGGGCGTCCTTGGAGCCGCCTGGAACCCCGAAGAGAAGGACGGCGCGGAGGCCGTCGCGAACCGGACCCTCGAGCGCCTCGCGCAGACGCGCGACGCCCCAGCGATTCTGTCCCGGCATTGCGGCGATCGGTTCGCGCGCGTCGTCGCGGTCGGCGACGAACAGCGGCCACACGAGCCGCTCCGCGGCGGGTCCGCCATCGGCCTGCCATGCGCGGAGCACTTCGTGCCCGTAACCCGGATGCAGTTCAACGCGGTTCATCGGCGTCGCCTCCTTTCGTCCCTGCCATGGGACTGCGTTTCAGCGTGGTCGAATTCCCGGGGCACTACCTGTTCGGAGGGCCGCGTTCCACCGCGGCCGAAACCGTCACGGTCCCACACCCCGTTCATCCAAGCATCTCCACGGTCCCCGGGTCGAGCCTTTCGGCTTGTAACGCGGCCAGCGTGGACGGTCCGATCGCCAGCCACCGGCGCGCCACGGTCCGCTCCGCGGGATAATGCCTGAAATAGGAGCGGACAATGCTGGGACTTGAAAAAAGAACGCGTCCGAACGGACCGTCCGGAAGCGGGCCGGGGCAGCCCTCCGTCGTCTCGTAGAAGATCGCCGGCACGAGGTCGATGCCGTGCGCGGCGAGCGTCCGCACGCGGTCGTCGGCCGGCGAGGCCGAGGAACAGGGATAGAAGCACCTCCCCCGGACCACGGCCGCGGCGCGCGGGGCCAGCGATGCGATGCCGCTGAAGTCGGGCACAACGGCGTCGGCATGGAGACCCAGGCGCTCGAGGGCGTCGGATGTGGCGGGTCCGACGGCGAACAGCGGCCGTCCGGACAGGGCCCGCGTGTCCCGCGCGTGCAGCAGTGCGTGCACGAAGGCCTGCGCGGCGAATGCGGACGCGAAGGCGACGGAGCGGCAGCCATCGAGATGGCGGGCGATCAGGGCGGTCCGCTCCTCCAGTGGGCGCGGGTCGAGGCGGATCATCGGCCACGGCAGCAGCGGTCCAAGATGCGTAAAATGTCCGGGGTGCGTTCCGAGGAAGAGGACCGTTTCGGAAGTGACGGGGTCCGGCGCCGGCGTCGGGGGGTCGACCGGCGGCGTGTCGAACAAGTGCCGCCGGAAATCCAGGGGGCGGAGTTCTTCGATCAGGGAATCGTCGTCGGCCCGCGTGACGAGCGCCAGATGGCCCTGGAGCGGCGTGGTCTCGCCGGGCAGGTAAGCCGCAATGCGCGCCGCGAGTCTGAGACGCTCGAGGGCGCAGGCGGCGACCACGATGGCGTCGAACCCGCCGCCGTCCAGCGCGGCGATCCGCTCGTCGATCGTGCCGCGCAACGGACGGGGCTGCGCGTGGGGCGATAGGGCGCGTACGGCTGCGTCCCGGCGCGGGCTGCTGGTGCCGACGCTCCGCGCGTCCGCGGGGGTGGCGACGCCGGCGCGGAGGACCAGCGCGTCGCGCGGGTCGAGGCACGGCAGGATCGCGGCGACGGCGAGTCCGCGGGGCATCCGCTTCGGAAGATCCTTGGCCGAATGGACGGTTAGATCGCAGTCGCCGTCCTGCACGAGCGTGTCGAGATCGCGCGTGAAGAAATCGTCCGGCACGGACGGATCGGACAACGGCGTATGCTTGTCACGGTCGCCCGGCGTCTCAAGGTGCAGGACCTCGATGCAGGTGCCCGCAGGAAGAACCGAACGCACGGCGCGGAGGGCCTCCCCTGTCTGGACGCGCGACAGGCGGCTGGCGCGCGCGGCCACCCGGAGCCGGCGCAAAGCCGGGGCAGGCGGCTCGCCGGACTTCTCGCTTCCTGGGAGTTTGGAGTCTTCCACCTTCCGCCTCCAAGTCAGCGCGCGGAAGCCCATTCCTGCGCACCTGCCCGGACGACTTCCGCGGCGGTCGCGGCATTCCGGCGGCGCTCGTCGAGGTTGACCTGGGCGCGAGCCTCGATCTGGCCGAGCGGGATGTAGGTGACGCCCGGGAGATTCCGGGCGTCCTCGCTGCAGTCCGGCGGCACGCCGAGATCGACGATGACCAGCGGGCGGGCGGCCTTGTCCAGGTGGTTTGCGTAGAGGACCGGATGGGGGGCGGCGGTGGCGGCCACGATGCCGGCGACCCCGTCCATCATCGGCGTCAGGTTGTCGAGCCCGACGCCGAATCCCTGCACCTCGCTGGCGAGCCGCAGGGCGTTCTCCGGGCACCGTCCGGCGATGCGCAGCGCGGCGCCGCCGCGTTCGGCGAGGCGGCGCGTCACCGACGAGGCCAGGGAACCGGACCCGATCACCGCGATCGGTGCGCCGGGCGTGGCGTGATCGAGCAGGGTCTCGGCGGCAAGCGCGGCGAGGGAGATCAGCGTCTGGTCGATGCGGCTGTCGCGGCGCGCCTTGCGGGCGACGGCGAGGATGTCCTGGAGGATCCGGTCCAGCGCGGCGTCATTGCCGCCGGTCTGCTCCCGGAACAGCCGGTAGGCCTCGCGAACCTGTCCGAGGACCTCCAGTTCCCCCAGGACGCGGCTCTCAAGGCCCGTGGCGATGCGGGCCAGGCGCTCGAAGGCCTCCGGGCCGCTCCAGACGCGCGCCACGTGTGCGCCGGACGGCGCCGGAACCGTCGCACCGTAGCACTCCAGTCGCTGGCATGTGTCGAGAACCATGAACGCGCCCGAACCCGGGCGGCGCAGGTCCTTGACCACCGCCTCCCGGATTCCGGGCGATTCCAGCTTCAGTTCACACCCAATCAAGTCCATGATTCATCCTGCCATGCCTTCGCCGGGCCGCGGCACAAACGCAAAAAGGTACCGCCGCTCCCCCCTCCTGACAAGCCGGGCGGAAGACTCTCGAGGCAACCCGGGTGGGTTGCGCAACCTCGGCAGGAGGGGATTTGGACAGCCGGGGCGCTATTCCGGGAGATTGACGTGCGAATCCGGGCGGGGCTACGATAACGAACATCGGAATGGAAACGATCGCGGCCGGTTGCCGCCAAAGGGGATGCGTTATGGCCGTTCATGTTTTCGAATGTCCCCAGTGTCATGAAATTCTAGCAGCCGAGGGGCAGTTGGATGAGTTTTCGGTGGAGTGCTCCGGGTGCCATACCGCCGTACTCGTCTGCGCAGGCGGGGTTCCGAAGACCTGCACGTGCGGCGCCGAGTTGATGTTTGGGGCGGGGATCCGGCCGGGGGTCGCCGTCCCCTGTCCGCAGTGCGCGTCGCCGGTGACGGTGCCCGGCGAGGTCATGGCGGCCCGGGTGCTGCCGCGATTGGGGGCCCCGGCCGACGGGCCGAAGCTTCGACTCAAGTCAGGATCCACGACGGGCCGGCCCTGTCCTTCCTGCCGCACCATGGTGGCCGAAGATGTCGTCCTGTGCACCAACTGCGGTTTGGATTTTCGAACGGGGAAAAAAACCCGGGTTCGAGGTCCCGCATTCCTTTTCCCGGCCATCCCCTGGTCGCGGCTCGCGGTGCTTCTGGTCC
The DNA here is from genome assembly GCA_964464305.1 of uncultured Verrucomicrobiota bacterium. Taxonomy (GTDB): domain Bacteria; phylum Verrucomicrobiota; class Kiritimatiellia; order PWTM01; family PWTM01; genus VGWF01. Next base: position 1,557 of record CAYXFW010000205.1, on the reverse strand, counting down.
TCGTCGCGCTCGCCGCCGTGGGATATGCGCGACGGAAGGACATCCAGCCGTTGGCCGAGAAGGCCGCCGCCGACGCGCACGCATGGTTCGCGCGGTTCTCCGCTGGGGAGGTGGAGCCGCCGCCCGCGGCCGCCACGGAGGCGGCCCCGGCGGCGGCGCCGGCTACCGCAAGTCCGGCGCCGGCAATCATGCCGGCCGCGCCGCCGCCTCCCGTGGAACCCGGTCCCGCACCGGCTCTCGTGGCGGAGGGGCCCCCGTGCACCGCCTGTGGCGGCAAAGGCACAAACACGGTGGATTGCAGGGCGTGTGTCTGCCCACAGTGCCAAGGTCGGCGGATCGTCGCATGCGCAACCTGCGGCGGGCGGAAGGCGACGGTCTGTCCGGCGTGCCGGGGGACGAAGTTCGAGCCCGACAAACGGGTGAGCGAACGGTGCGGGCAATGCAAAGGAGTCGGCACCGTGAAGAAGTCGGCTTCGGGTCTGCTGAAAAAGGACCGCCACGGGAACGTCGTCTTGACGACCGTTCCCTGCGCGACCTGCAGGGGATCGGGACAAGTGACCCGAACCGAACGCGTACTGTGCCACGGCTGTTCCGGCCGCGGGTTTCTGGCGTGCACGATGTGTTCGGGCAATGGGGTTGCCCCTTGCTCCGGATGCGCCGGCGCGGGGCTGATGCCGACGTGCAGCGCCTGCGGCGGCACGCGCCGGACGGAAGCGCCCTGCGCCGCGTGCGGAGGCTCGGGAAAGGCGAAGGCGCCGCCGCCGGTCCCGTCCGCCACGTGAGGGCGTGCCGTGCGCATCCGGTGTCTGCAGCATGTTTCATTCGAGGGGCCCGGGGCGATCTGCGACTGGGCCCTTGCGCGCGGACACGAGTTGGAGATCACGGAAACCTGGCGCGCCCCGATGCCAGGGGTGGAATCCTTCGATGCGCTCATCGTCATGGGAGGTCCCATGGGGGTGCATGACGAGCTGGAATTGCCGTGGTTGCAGGGCGAGAAGACGCTGATCCGGTCGGCCATCGACACGGGCCGCATGGTGGTCGGGATCTGCCTCGGCGCCCAGTTGATGGCCGACGTTCTCGGCGCGCACGTTTACCGCAACGCGCATCGCGAGATCGGATGGCTGCCCGTGGATCTGACGGCGGCCGCAACGGCCACGGGGCTCTTCCACGGTTTCCCGGACCGGCCGGTTGTATTCCAATGGCATGGCGATACCTTCGACCTGCCCGCAGGCGCGGTTCATCTTGCGTTCAGCGAGGGCTGTTGCAATCAGGCTTTTCTCGCCGGCCGGCGGGCGCTCGCGCTGCAATTCCATTTCGAATCGACCGAGGCCGGCGTCGAAGCGTTACTCGGGCATTGCGTCCACGAGATGACGCCGGGGCCGTACGTGCAGACGGTCGACGCCATTCGCGCGGCCACGCCGGAGGGCGTGCGGCGGACGAACGCATGGCTCTTCACCGTCCTCGACCGGCTCGCCGCCGCATGAACCATCCCTTCCCACACGTTCCGGCCGGGGCCGGCCCGGTGTCGCTGGCTTCGGTCGAAGTCCCGTCCGGGCT
>CAYXFW010000204.1:0-5635 GCA_964464305.1 uncultured Verrucomicrobiota bacterium | reverse complement strand
TCAGCATCCCCCCGAGGGGCAGGACGAGCTGCCCAAGCTGGGCCTGCGACAGGTGCGACAGGAAATACGTCTGGTCCTTCGACGCATCCCGCGCCCGGAGCAGCCGGTGCCGCCCGCGGGCCGGATCCCATGTCCGCCGCGCGTAGTGGCCGGTGGCAAAGGCGTCGAATTCGACGCCGAGCTGGCGCGCACGTTCCAGCAGGAAGCCGAGCTTCATCTGCCGGTTGCAGTGGACGCACGGGTTCGGGGTCCGACCGCGCAGGTACTCCTCGCGGAAGTAATCGAGGACGATGCGCCGGTACTCCTCAGCCAGCGGCACGACGTGGTGCGGGATGCCGAGACGCGTTGCGAAGGCGTGCACGGCCTCGAGATCGCGGACCTCCCCGGGGCCGAAACAGCCCGAGCGACCCTCGTCAGGCAGGGAGACCGAGCCATCCCAGATCTGCATCGTCAGCCCGACCACGTCGAAACCGGCGCGGCGCAACAACAGCGCGGCCATCGAGGAATCGACGCCTCCGCTGAGTCCCACCGCAACCCGCGCCCCCGGCCGCAGGCTTTCCGTGGCGACGCGGACCGTATCTGGAATCTTCCAATCGACCGGCATGTCGTCACGATAAGCTGCGCCCTCCCGCCCCGCAACCCCTTTGGGTTCCTCCCTTTGGGACCGCATCTTGACCGGCCGCGGGCGGCTCCGTAGTCTCCGGTCACACGGACGGCCGTCCGCAAAGATGCGGCGGCGCGGGCGTTTCGGAGGGTTCATGACATCGCGCGAACGTTTGTTGATCACGTTGCAGGGCGGCATCGCGGACCGTGTTCCGGTCGCGCCGTTCGTGCAGGAGGAGTATCTCTCGTTTCACTATCCGGACCGGCCGTCGGTCGATCGCGTCGTCGACGCGACCGACCTTGCGAACGAACTAGACTTCGACCTGATGGCCCGGCATCGCGGTCTCGAGGCGCCCCACTTCTTCCGCCGCAGCCACCGCAACTGGGAACTCCGTCGCACCGAGGCGCAGGAAGGCGGCATGGAGGTGCGGCGGTTCCAGATTGTGACCCCGACGATGACCCTGACCAAGGAGGACTCGCGGCCGCTCGCGGGCGCCGCCACGGCCGGGCTGAGCTTCACGCCGACGAAGCCGCTCCTCTCGATGCGCGAGGAAATCGAGTGTTTCCTGGAGCACCTGCCCGCACTGGACGACGAGGATCTCGCCCACATCCGCGAGACTGTCGCCGGGTGGAAACGGATCGTCGGCGACCGCGGTATCCTGGCGCCATGGGGGTTCGCTGGCGTCTTCAACGTCGCCGCGGAACTGGCCGGCATGGACTCGATCTACGTGATGCCCTACGAGGACGAGCCGCTCTACCGCCACTTCGCGGACCGTCTCGCCGCGGCTGAGAGCGCCTACAACGTCGCGCTGGCGGAGGCCGGTGTCGATTGCGTCGGCTTCCAGGGCCATATCGCGGGCGGCGAGTCGGCGGGCCCGGAGTATTTTCGAACCTACGTTCAGGAGTACGAGAAGCGGGTTATCGACGCCATCCACGCCACGGGCGCCTTCACGGTCTACCACAACTGCGGCTTCGCCCGTTCGCTCTACGCCAACTACGCCGAGGTCGGCATGACCGCGTGGGAAACGGTTGCCGAGCCGCCGCGCGGGGACAATCGTCTGGCGGACGCCAAGGCTGCGATCGGCGGCCGGATCTGCCTGGTCGGGAACATCGACCAGGTCGATTTCCTCAAGCGCGCCACGCCGGCCGCGGTCGATGCGCGAACGCGGGAGATCATCCGCACCGGGAAACCCGGTGGACGGTTCATTTTCGCCGCCAGCGACTTCCTCGAGAAGAACACGCCGCTGGCGAACGTCAGGGCCATGATCGAGGCCGCAAAGGATGAGGGCCGGTACGGCGCGTAACGCCCGCAGAGCCACTCTTCAGTTGGCCGGCGGAGCCGGTTTGCGCTCGATCGGAACCGTTTCCCGCGCGGGTCCCATGGCGCGCAGCTCGACGACCTGCGCGCCCGAGTGGGCGGAGTTGCGGAGGACCGTCAGCCTCACGTAGCGCGCCGCCGTCGGGTCGAACCAGCGCTCCAGCCCCGCCGTCGTCACGGGCTTCTCGCTCCGGCGCTCGTCGAGGACCGTCGTCCAGTTCTCCCCGTCCACCGACACGTCGACATGGTACTTGCAGATGCGCAGGCGGGTATCCAGCGTCTGGTCGGGCCAGGTGTGGAACTGCACGGCCACGTGGTCCAGCGATTGCGTCTGCTGGAGATCGACCTGGATCCACTGGGGCATCGGAAAGGCAGCCGACATCAGGCTGGCCGGCGGTTCGGGGAACCAGGACCACCAGAAGGCATCGTTGTCCAGGTCGCCGTCCACCGCCCGTCCGGCCTCGTAGCCGGGCCGCTGGGTGGAGGCGGTGACCGGCTTGCGCAGGGCGTGGTTGACGCTCCGCTCGAAACGGCCGGGATCGATGCGGTGGGGCTGAAGCTCGTAGACGCGGACCTCGCCACCCCGGATGGACTCCGTGATGGAGGCCGTTTCCCCGTGCCGCGCCCACGTCACGTCGCGGTCTTCGTACCAATCCATGATATCCTGTACCGGTGTCCGGCAGACGATCTCGACCGGGAGGCGTTTGTAGGGGTACCTTGCGACGACCTTGGCCGTCCCTTCGGTACGGACGTCCAGCTCCGTTTCCAGCGAGTAGTTGAAGAGCGCCACGACCCATCCGTCGCCCTTCCGGGACAGCGTCCAGCCGAGATCGCGCCGGTCCTGCTCCGCGCAGCGGACCTCGATCGGCGAGGCGTCGCGCGCCAGTTGTTCGACCAGGTCCGCGGCAAACCGCAGCACGGGTTTCTGCCGCCATTTTGTCCGGTTGCGTCCGGTGACGGTTTCCTCGGCATCGTTCTGAATCATGAAACGGGGCGCCACGATCATCACACGACCTTTCCCCCGCTCCGCCACGGTGACGATCGGCCGGCCGTCGCATGTGTACGTCGCCCGGGCATCCTTCAGCACAAGTGTCCGGTAGGCGAACGACTTCTCCGCGAAGACCCGGCCGTCGCCGGCGCGGACGATGGAGTTTCCGGTCTGCGTGGCCGTGGAAACGGACGCACCCAGAAACGTCTCGGGCAGGCTGCCGGCGTCTTCCGCGTTGACCACCAGCGTCGCGCCGGCGCGCACGCGGGCCTCGAAGTCCGCCGCCAGCGCGGTGTCGATCTTCAGGCCGCCCAGCGCGAACAGCACCTGGTAGCCGGCCAGGAGGGCGCCCCGGTCGCCGCCCGGCGCCATCGGGAGGTTGGGCTTGAGGAGATCGAAGATCTCGCCGTAGGGCGCCGCGGAGAAGTAGTCCCCCGCGAAACGCTGGTGCCGGTGCTCGGGGAAGAGCAGGTCCCGCACGATGCCGTGGTTCATCTGATCGGCGTCGTCGTACGGCAGGTTGTAGCCCATGTACGTTGCGCCGGTGACGCCGATCTCCCGGTCCTCGTCCAGGAGGAGTGCGATGGGAGCGAACGGAACGCCGCGGTCCGGATGGCGGGCGGCGAAGTCGAGCAGGGAGCGGACCTCGAGGCCCATCGGCGTCGGCTCGTACTGGCCGTCGCCCTCGACATCGTCATAGCATCCGCCCGGCAGGGATTCGATCGTCGCGTAGTTTGCGCCGCAGAGATAGGACCGGAAGATGTAGTACCGCAGCCACGGCATGCCCCAGTTGTCGCCCCGCGTGCTGTACCAGGCCGACTTCGTCGAGTAGTACCGCTCCGTCGGTTCGTGGCCCTGCCAGGTGAACAGGACCTTGTCGCCGCCGCCCTGCCGCATCAGGCCGCGCCCCCGCGCCATGTGGAACGGCGTCGTGCCCTTCTCGCCGATGGTCGTCACGCCGGGGCGGGCGGCGAGGTGCCACGGGCTGAGATACATCCCCCACGCAATCGGCGTGCGCCCCTCCCAGAACGTGTCCACATAGAGGTCGCACAGCCTGCGCAGCTCGCCGTGGGTCCAGGCGTGGCCGGCATCCGCGTAGAACGGAAGTTCCGTCCGCAGGCGCGGCACGAGCCGGTCGCGGAAGAACGCGACGGCGCATTCGTCCTTCCACAGATGCATCGAGGACCCGTTCCACTTCTTTTCCGTCCTGATGAAATGGAAGACCGGCTCCAGGCGGTACGTCTGCTCCGGCTGCCCGTCGCCGAGATACAGCCGCGCGACGTCCGGCGTTTCCGGCTGCTGGAGCGGGCGGCCCTGGAAGATGACGTACTCGACGCTGGGGAACGGCCACCCGTTCCTGAGATACTCGCGCGCGAGATTGCGGAAGACGGGGCTCTCCTTCGAGTCGGCGGCGAAGGCGGCCAGGCGCAGCGAACCCGGCAGGATGCGGTCGTGGAGGCCCATCTGGCGGAGCGCCCTCGCGCCTTCGGCGTCGATATGCGTCCACGGCCCCAGTGCCGCCATGCGGAAGTCGCACCCGCCGGTCCGTGCCGGCGGCACGCCTCCGTCGGCCCCGCAGGACCACGGCAGCAGCGCGAGAACGGCGCCCAGCAGGAACGGGATCTTCATGGCCGGGAGCATTCCACGGCGCGGAAGCGGGATCAAGAGCAACGCCCGATCCGTCCCCGGACGGTTTGCGGCGGGAGGGGGCATGGCGCAAAATCGACGCGATGAACAACCGGACCGGAACTCCATCGATGTTTGCGCGGGTCGCCGTCCTTTCGCTCCTGTGCACCGCGTGCGGGGCCGGTGCGGCCGGCGCGCCGCCCGGCCTGGTGGCCCCGGAGATCGTGCCGACGAACGCGCCGCGGCTGTCTGCGGTGATGGACGGCGCCACCGCGGCGGACTGGCCCGCGCAGCGGGCGGCGTGGAAGGCGCGATGGCAGCCGCTGCTCGGCACCTTCCCCGGCGTGCGCCCGCCGCTCCATCCCGTGGTCGTCGCCACCGAGACGCTGAGCAACTGTACGCGCCGGCTGGTGCGGTACCGGGTGGAGGAGGGGGTGGAGACGGACGGTTATCTGCTGGTGCCCTCCGGCGCAACCGGATCGCTGCCCGCCGTCGTCGTGTTCCATCCGACCACGCCACTGCAGGCCCGGGGCGTCGCGGGACTGGACGCCGGCTATCCCGAAGAGAAGTGGCAGGGCCTGCATCTCGCCGCGCGGGGCTATGTCGCCTGGTGCCCGAGAAACTATGCCTTCGCCGACGGGGCGGACTGGGCGGGAAACGCTGCGCAGGTGTGGGCGCGGCATCCGGATTGGTCCGGCATGGGGCGGATGGTGTGGGACGCGATCCGCGCGGCGGATTACGTCGAGACGCTGCCCGAAGTCGATCGCGGCCGCATCGGCTGCCTCGGGCATTCGCTCGGCGGCAAGGAAGTGCTCTTCGCGATGGCGTTCGATGAACGCTACCGCGCCGGCGTGTCCAGCGAGGGCGGCATCGGCCTGACGTTCAGCAACTGGGACGCACCCTGGTATTTCGGGCCGGCCATCCGCGCCCCGGGCTTCGACCTCGACAGCCACCAGGTGCTCGCGATGATCGCGCCGCGGGCATTCCTGCTGATTGCGGGCGAATCGGCCGACGGCGACCGGGGATGGCCGTTCCTCGCGGCGGCGAAGCCCGTCTACGATGCACTCGGCACCTCCGGGAATCTCGAGTGGATGAACCAC
>CAYXFW010000203.1:3898-5649 GCA_964464305.1 uncultured Verrucomicrobiota bacterium | reverse complement strand
GGGGGGGGGGGGGGGGGGGGGGGGGGGGGGGGAGATGATGGGAGGGGGGCGACTCCGCTTGGGGCGGTGAGGCCGAGGCGCAGGGCCGGAAGGATGCGGTCGCGGACGGTCGGGCTCATGTCGAAGAGCACGAATCCGGAAGCGCCGGCTGTGCGCGCGGCGAGGACCTGTTCGATGACCTGGTCGGCGCGCAGGCGGGCCTCGCCCGAGGTGGCGCCGATGCCTTGCAGGATGCGGCCTTTGGCGGCGGGCAGCGCGGCATGCGCCCGCGCACGGGCGGTGAACCGGGGAAGATTCTCGTCGTAGTTCATGGGGACGACAAAATCGACGAGACCCTCCTTGAGCCAGAGGGCCCAGTCCTGTCCGATCGAGGTGCGGCAGTCGGGTTGGTTGGCATAGACCGCGGCGGACAACTGGATCCCGGGCCGCGCGGCGTTCAGTTCGCGCCGGACGCGGCGCACGAATTCCGTGATGACGGCGGCGCGCCATTCGCCGAATTCCTGCGCCCGGGCGCCGCCGTTCCGGACCTCGGCCGGCCAAGCGGCGACGCGCTGTCCGGAGGCGCGTTCGAAGGCCTTGCGCGAGGCGGGGCTGAAGCAGGCATCCGCCCCGGGGTAGCGGATGTAGTCGAGGTGGATGCCGTCGACAGGATACGTCCGTGCGACCTCGACCAGCGAGGCCAGTTCGCGGTCGGCGTTGGATTCCACGGCCGGGTTGAGCCAGTCGAGGGTCTTCCCCGCGGCGTTGCGTTGCAGCGCGCCGTCGGATTCCAATTCCTTGCGGCGCTCGTCCGTGACGCCCTCGAGGAACCAGCAAACCTTCCACACGTGAACCCTCAGTCCGTGGGCGCGGCCGGCCTTCAGGCATGCCGCGACCTGGTCGCCGTGGGCGCGGGCGGTGAAGGACTGGGGCAGGACGGCGCTCGCGTAGTGGGCTTGGGAGGCCCAAACCATGTTGGCGAAGATGTGCGTGATGCCTTGGTCTTTGAGGACCCGGCAGGATCGGTCCCAGTCGCCGGGATACCATCCGGCGCCGGAATGGTCCCAGATGCCGGCGATTTCCCCGGGAGACGGGCGTTGGATGCGGGCGTAGGCCTCGCCGAGATCGGCCCGGACGGACCGGCTCAGGTCGAGCGCGGCGCCCCAGTCGTCCCGTGCCGCCGAGGCGGTCGCCTGCGCGTTCCCGGCGGCGGCGCGGTCGAGAAGGCCGAGGACGCGGGTGGGATCGGCGACGCCCCCGGCGGCGACGGTGGCGCGGATCGCCCCGGCGGCATCGTCGAAGCCCTTGAAGGAGTCGATCCGTCCGGCCTCGGCCAGCAGCGGCTCCGCGATCCACCGCCATGCCGCGGGATGCAGGGCGGCCACCATGGCCGCGAGCATGTCCTTCTTGCCTTCGGTGTCGTCGCCGCTGAGGACGTGGGTCATCCAGAATCCGGTGTCCGACATCCCCCACGCCGGGGCCGACGGCACGCGGCCGGAATCGTCAACCCATCGGCCGACGATCCGCGCATCGGTGCGGGCAGGAGCGATGGGACGGATGTTCGACGACAGCTGCGCCACGCGGGGAGGGAGGTGAAGTGCGCCCGGCGCTTCGAACCGGAAGCCGGTCCACTGTGCGTCCCCTTCGAGCCGCCGGTATTCGCCGATGGTGAACCCCATCAGGGCGCCCAGCCGGGCATCCGAAGAATAGCAGACGATCAAGCGTCCGCCGCCCTTGACGAAGGTCTCGACGGCGCGAAGGACGGAGTCGGG
>CAYXFW010000203.1:0-3888 GCA_964464305.1 uncultured Verrucomicrobiota bacterium | reverse complement strand
GGAGTCGGGGAGGACGTCGTTGTAGGCCAGGATGGCGACCCTTGCGGGCGAGTCCGGCCGGAAGTCCAGTTCGTCGCCGGTGACGTGCGGCAGGCCGGCGTCCTCGAGCCATTCATGGATGCGCCGGCATGCGGCGTCGCCGAATCTCCGTTCGGCCGGGTCCGCGAGGGATTTCGTGCCGCGCAGGACGGCCACCACGGGTGCAGCCGGGCGGAACGCGTGGATCACGACGCGCGCGTCGCCGCCGCCGCCGCGCCACGGGGAGATCCGGACCCGCGAGATCCGGCCGAGTCCCGAGGGCTTGCCCTCGGGCTCCAGCGCATCGCAGGCAAGGAACACGCGCTGGCGGCCGGAGCGCCGGACCGGGACCGCCGTGGCGTACCAGCCGCTGCCGCTCTCGAAGTAGACGTTGAGAGAGCGCATGGCACCCGGGTTTTCACAGGTGAGATCCATTTCGAGCAGGGGGACGGCGGCGAGGTCCAGCGGGGTCTTCAGATCCCAGATGAACCGGTCGGCATTCGCCGTATCGAAGGGCATGGGGAGGACGAGACCGTCGGCGGAGGATTCGGCGGCCGGGGTTCCGTTCTGCGAGGTCCAGGCGAGGTCCGGGGTGGCTGTGCGGAGCGGGACGATGTCCGGCGTCGCCGAACCGGCCGCCGCGGCAAGCGTGCACACCAGAGCGGCGGACAGGGGGAGAAGGCTCCGGTTCGCGGATTGCATGGGGGTGGGCTACTCGGAGGGCGGGGCCGGCGTCGCGCCGGCGGCAACCCGGTATCGTCCGCGACCGGCGCGTTCGAAGATCGGCGAGCGGCAGATGCGCATGAGGACCTGGGCGGGCGACAGGGCGTGACGTTCGTGAAGCCCGGAGTTGACGAGATGTGCGATGTCCTCGTAGTGCAGGCTTTCCCCGGCTCGTTCGCCCAGAAGGCCCGCAGCCAGGCGGTCGGCGTGGTGCCACAGGATGAATCTTCCGTCCCGCGCGGCCAGCACGTCGTCCATATGCCAGAGAATCCTGGGCATCAGCGCGGGATCGATGGCGGGTGATTCGCCCGGCAGGACCGGGCTGACATGCCGGATCACCACCGTGGGATGCACGGGTCCGCGCGCGGCATCCATGCAGGCGCGCGCGTGCTGTTCGACGAGGTCCAGCGTCTCCGGATCGATCGTCAGGAAGAGACCGTTGAGGAAGGAAACCCGTCCGGGCAGGGCGTCGGCCAGGAGAAGAAACGCCGCCGCGGGATTGTAGGGCGCATAAACGCATGCGCCGGGCCATGCCGCCAATTCCGACGCATCGGCCGCGCCTCCCCGGGACGAAAGGAATTCCGCGCCGGCATTCAGAAACGGCGCGAGGCAGATCGCCGGCAGGCGGTGCAGGAGCCGGACGAACGCAGCGGACTCGGTCTGCCGCGCGCGTTCGCGGGTCACCCTGCGGTCCCGGGCGATTTCCTGCAGGGTTTCGAAATTTCGCGACGCCGAGGTCTCGATCCGGTTCAACCCGTACCGGCGGGTCAGCACCGACAACTGCGCCGGGAGCAGGAACGCCTGGAGGGCCGATTTCAGGTTGTCGAACTCGAGTTTGCCGGACTCGAGTTGCGCGCATTGGCGGAGGAAGAGGCGCGTTTGCGTCAGCGAGCGGGTGCCGAATGTACGCAGGGCCAGAAGGTCCGTTCCCTTCCATTCGCGAAGGTCGCCCACCGTGCGGACGTCCGCGCGGGCCGAGCAATGGACAGCCCGGGCCGGCAGCCCAGCCTCGGCGACCGGCCACCCATCAATTGTCTCTCTCGAAAGAGCAGGAACCTTCACGGCACCATCACCTCCTGACCTCGCGGAAATGATAGGACTTCCGGCTCATATGTCAACGTCGGAAATAACGAGTTTGCACGCGTTTGCAACGGCAACGCAGCCGGAACTTTGTGTGATTGGTTCAAGTCGAAACATGAAGCCTATGGCCGGCGTTCCGCTGTCTGCGGGATGGCCGTCGGCCAGAAGCTGCGCCAGTAGGCGGCGTCGGTGGCGTAGGGGTTGACCGGGTCCGTCTCGGCGAGAGTGTCGGGGAGGATGCCGAAGTGCTGCATCTCGCGGATGTAGTGGCGATTTGGCCGGAACCCGGGCATGTCGAAGCGCTTAATCGTCTGCAATTCGGCCTTGGCGGCGGTGACGGAGGCGAGGAGGGCCTTGTAGTCGGGGTCGTCGACGGTGGCGAAACCCTTGTCCTTGCACAGGCCAAGGCCCCCGGCCGTCTTGGCGAGAGGCGCACGGAGAAGGATCGACCGGTCCGGCTGGTCGAGATTGCACCAGTCGCCGGGGGAGCCAAAACCCCAGACACGGATCGGCATGCCGGTTTTGTCCAAGGCATCCCGCATGTGGCATCCGGTGCACCGCCGAAGGCTGGCGTGCGGGAGGTGGAGAGGAACGGTGCCGCAGCCAAGGGCGGCATAGGTGCCAGGATAGGTTGCGCTGGACTCGATCCAGAGTCGCAGCAGGGTCCGGTCCTTCGCGTCCAGCACGACGCCATGGTGGCCGGAGGTCGCAGTCCGGTAGAGTTTGCTGGCGGACGAGCCGAGCGTGCGCGGGGCGTAGTTGCTCTGCGGGAGGTTGCGGCCGTCGGAGACGAGGCCGCGCCGCGTGATGGTCTGGTAGCTGATGCAGTAGCGCTCCGTGTGGCCGCCGCTGAAGTCGAGCCTGGCCGCGTAGACCTCCGGACCGTGGCACTTCAGGCAGTGGCGGTCGAGAACCGGCTGGATGTCGCGCGGGAAGTCGATCGCATCCGGCACGCCGACGAAGGGCTCGATCCGGCTTGGGGCCCGTCGCATCGCCATCCGGAGGCCGTCCGGCGGCGCCGCCTCGGTGCGGGGCTCGTGGCATCCGACGCAGCCGGCCCGCTCGCCAGGCTGCACGGTGCACCAGCTCTGCATGCGCTTGACCGAGAGGTCCTGCTCGTCGAGCGCGACAAAGAACAGCGGCCGCAACGCCGGCGCTTCGAAGCGGGCCGAGCCGTCGGACTCGACAGGCACCGTGCCGAGGATGCGGGCCAGGGTGAACGATCCGTGAATCGTCAGGGGCTCCATGCCGCCGGAAAAATTGACCGGCTTCGGAAGTTGCTCGAGAACCAGAAGCTTCCGGATCTCGCCCGGTTTGACGTCCCCCATGTTGCGGCCGGCGGACACATCCGAGAGGAAGAACTCGCCCGTGGTCCGGGTACGGTCGACCCGGTCGGCGATCGCGGCCTCGCGGGGGCGGCGGATGACCGGCCGCGGCTCGTGCACGCCCCGGCGAGGCTCCAGCTTCGCCTCCTCGGGGGACAACCGGAACAGAACCTGCCGCGCGCCCGTGCCGTCCATGACCGTGACTCCGTCGCTGTCCGCGACGAGAAAGCAGTTGGTGCCGAAGGCCCATGGGTCGCGGATATCCGTGCGCGTCCCGATCGTGACGGCGGACTCCAGCCGGTCGGGGCCGAACCGGCTGTCGACCAGCGTCAGGCGGCCGCGGTGCTCCGGGGCACCGTGGCCGGGGGAGAAGGAGGCGACGACGAGAGGGAACCCGTCGACCGGCTTCGCGTCGAGCATGGCATTCCCGGGATTCAGGTTTCCGAAGAACGTCATCTGCTGCGAGCCGTCCGGATTCATCGTCCAGAGGTGGTGGTAGTCGAGCTGTGAACGGTCGACGTATTCCCAGCGCATGTACACGATGCGCCCGTCCGGAAGCGGCCAGGGCGTGTTCTCGTGCTCCAGGTTCGGCGAAAGCACGCGCACGTCGGAGCCGTCGGCTTCGCAGCGGTAGATCGTGCCCACGCGGCTGTGCCAGCAGTTGACGAACCGCCGGCAGCGGCTGGACACGAAGACGATCCGTCCGTCGGGCAGGTAGCTCGGCTCGATGTCGTCGTCCGGC
>CAYXFW010000202.1:0-5685 GCA_964464305.1 uncultured Verrucomicrobiota bacterium | reverse complement strand
CGACGACATCCAGTTGTCGCCGGTTTCCTTCACCGGCGGCATCACGTTCGATTTCGCCGGTAGCGGCCTTTCCGTCCTCGGACCGGGGCAGTATGCGGTCGTGGTTCAGAACCTGGCCGCATTCGCCGCGGCGTACAGCACGAATGGAATGCGGATTGCGGGTGTGTATTCCGGGAAACTCGACAACGCGGGGGAGAAGATCGAGCTGTCGCACGACTTCTTCGGCATTCTGCAGTCCTTCGACTACGAGGACGACTGGTACCCGCAGACCGACGGCGAGGGGCTTTCGCTGACCCTCCGCGCCATCCATGACGACCGCGAGATGTGGGATATGAAGGAGGGGTGGAAGGCCAGCTCCGGATACGGCGGGTCGCCCGGGACCGCCGATTCGGGCGCGGTGCCCGGACCCGGAGACGTGGCGATCAACGAGGTTCTGGCGCACACCGACGCCTCGCCGGTCGGCGACTGGGTGGAGCTGTACAACACGACGGGTTCGGACATCGATCTTGGAGGCTGGTGGCTGAGCGACAACGAGGATGCGCCCTACAAGTTCCGGATCGCGGACGGAACCGTTCTCGCCGGAGGGGGTTATCTGGTCCTCGACACGACGAATCACTTTGGTGCGGCGGGGCAGTCCAACGCGTTTTCGTACAGCGAATACGGGGAGAGCGCGGTGCTTTCGTCGGCCCTGGACGGGCAGGGGCATCCGACCGGGTATCGCGAAATCCGGGAATTCGGGGCATCCGAGCGCGAGGTTACGTTCGGGCGACACGTGCGCAGCGATGGCGGTGAATTGTTCGTGGCGCAGAGAGCGGCCACGAAGGGCGCGGCCAATGCGGGCCCGCGCGTCGGGCCGCTCGTGATCTCGGCGATCCTCTACGCCCCGGCGTCGAACGAGACGGAGTATGTCGAGGTCTACTGCCTGTCGCCGACGAACGTGCCGCTCTACGATCCTGCGGCGCCCGCGAATGCCTGGCGGCTGACCGCCCCGGGTGATTTTGTCTTTCCTGCCGGGGCTGTGGCCACGTCGTTCAGCAGTTTCGTGATCGCCGGAACGAATCCGGCAGCGTTCCGGACACGGTACGGGCTTGCGGCGGGATTCCCGGTGTACGGTCCGTTCACGGCCCGGCTCGACAACGCCGGCGAGCGGATCCGGTTGCGGATGCCGCTGACCTTCGACGGCACCAACCAGCCGTACGCGATCATGGAGGATGTCGAATACAACGACAAGGCGCCGTGGCCGGTGCTGCCCGGCGGGGGGCAGAGCATCGAGCGGGTGCGACTTGCGTCTCTGGGCAACGATCCGGCGAACTGGCGGGCCGGACCGGTCGGTGGAACGCCGGGCCCGCGGGTGACGGAGGACAGCGACGGCGATGGATTGCCCGACCGGTGGGAGGGCGTTCACGGGTTCGATGCGACGGTGGTGCACAGCCCGTCGGCCGACAAGGATGGGGATGGTTCGCCCGACGTCGACGAGTTCGTCGCAGGGACGGATGCGGGCAACCGGGACGATTGGTTCGTGGTCGAGATGGTGCCGACGAATGGAACCATCCTGCTCTCGTTCCTTGCGCGGTCCGCGGCGGGGGAGGGCTACGCCGGTCTTGAACGGCGGTACTCGTTGCAGTGGGCCCTTCTTCCCGGCATGACGGGGTGGGTCTGCATGGGCTCGTGTTCCAACGTGGCCGGCGCCGGCCAGGAGGTCATGGTCCTGCCGCCGCCCCCGACCAACGGCCCGGTTTTCTATCGCGGCAGCGTCCGGCTTCAGCCGCAGTGAGCTTGACGCCGGCGACATCTGCGGCGATACTGAATCTCTGTTCGTTTCAGGCGTACCTGTAGCTCAATTGGATAGAGCACCAGACTACGGATCTGGGGGTTGCAGGTTCAACTCCTGCCAGGTACGCCACCTTTCCCACCCCACGCGCCATGGACTCTTGCGGCGAATTCCGGAGTGTCGATCCGGGGTTGTCGATCCGGGGCTTTGCAAGGGGCGGCGGATCGGCCATACTGGGCGCGATGGAATCACGTGAGTCCAGGCGGGTGTTTCGGACGGTTTGGGAAGGGTTTGTCTTCGCGCATTCCCTGACGCTGCACGCGCTGACATTGCGGTTGTTCCGCCTGATCCCCATCGCCCGCGTCCGGCTGGATCGCATCGTGTACATCCGCCAGAGAAGCGGGGGGGATCTTCGCGATCTTCTTCGCCTGGGCAGGTGCTGGTACTGGCCGCATCCGCTGTTCATGGGGCGGCCGGGGTTCGACCATGCGCCGTACGTGATCCGTCTGGCGAACGGCGGCCGGGTCTTTGTCCGGATGCGCCACAGTTTCCACTACATGATGCGCGAAGGCGTGGGCCGGGCAAAAGCCCTGGCCTCGGGCGCCGAGTAACTTCGGTCCGCCCCACGCAGGAAGGATGGAATCATGACCTCCAATTCACTGGTCGAGGCGGCCGTGGCGGCCTTGGGCGCGATTCGTGCGCGGCGTCCGCTCGTCCACAACATTACGAACTATGTCGTCATGAACTCGACGGCGAATACGCTCCTTTCCCTCGGCGCCTCGCCGGTGATGGCGCATGCGATCGAAGAGGTTGAGGAATTCGCCGCGATGGCCGGTGCGTTGGTGCTCAACATCGGCACGCTGTCGGGATCCTGGATCGACGCGATGGTCCGTGCCGGCCGCGCGGCCAAGGCTGCTGGCGTGCCGGTGGTGCTGGATCCGGTGGGGGCGGGGGCCACGCGACTGCGAACCGAGACCAGCGTTCTGCTCTTGCGCGAAGCGGCGCCGTCGGTCATCCGGGGCAATGCGTCGGAGATCCTGGCGCTGGGCGCGGCAGGTGGCGGAGGCAAGGGGGTCGACGCGGCCCACACGGTCGATCAGGCGCGCGCGGCGGCCGTGGCGCTGGCCCGTGCGTCGGGCGCCGTCGTCGCCGTGACCGGCGCGGAGGATTTCGTCACGGACGGCCGCACCGAGGTTCGCGTGGCGAACGGCCATGCTCTGATGGCGCGGATCACGGGCACAGGCTGCGCGGCCTCTGCGGTCACCGGCGCGTTTTGCGCGGTGGAGCGCGACCCCTTGGCAGCTGCCGCGGCGGCGCTGATCGTCTTCGGCATCGCGGGGGAGATGGCGGCCGTCGGTGAGCCGCGGCCGGGAACCTACCAGGTGAGATTGCTGGACGCGCTGGATGCGGTCGATGCCGCGCGCGTCGCGGAGGGCGCGCGCGTGCGCGTGGCGGCATCGGCGGCATGAAGCGGACACCGGACTACTCGGTCTATCTCGTCACCGATCGCTCGCTTGCGGGCGGCCGGTCCCTGGCGTCCGTGGTTCAGGCGGCGTTGGATGGCGGCGCCGGCGTCGTGCAGATTCGCGAAAAGAACCTGTCCTCCCGCGCGTTCTACGAGAGGGCGGTCGAGATCGTCAGGCTGGTGCGGCCGATGGGCCGTGCGGTGATCGTGAACGACCGGCTGGACATTGCGATGGCGTGCGGAGCGGATGGCGTGCACCTGGGTCAGGCGGATTTGCCGTGCGAGGCGGCACGCCGTCTGGGCGGCCCCGGGTGGATTGTCGGTGTTTCGGTGGGCACGGAGGCGGAAGCGGTGGCGGCGGAGCGGGCGGGGGCCGATTATCTTGGGATCAGCCCGGTGTTTGCGACCCCGACAAAGCCCGATGCGCCGGAGCCGGCGGGTCTGGCGGGTCTGCAGCGCATCCGCCGGGTTGTGCGGCTGCCGCTGGTGGCGATCGGCGGCATCCACGCGGGGAATGCGGCGGACGTGATCCGCGCGGGGGCGGACGGCGTGGCGGTCGTGTCCGCCGTGATGGCGGCATCCGATCCCCGTGCGGCCACAGCAGCCCTGATGAAGGCGGTGATGACGGGCCGGCAGTTGGAGACCATGATCGTGGGAGGAAGCGAAAGATGAATTCGATGCGATTGGCGGGAGTTTGTGCGGCGGTGGCCTCGGTGCTGCTCGCCGGTTGCGGCGGCGGGGAGTCGCCGGAGGCCTTTGCGGCGCGCGAGGAGCTTCGCGCCCGGGTGGCCAAGACGGACCGCGCGGTCGAGGACCTGCGCGGCGAAATCGAGACGATGCGGGCCGCCCAGACGACGAGCCTGAAGGCGACCGTGCAGGACATGCTGCGGGTCGAACTCGACGGCATGATCTCGACGACCGTCCAGGCGCGCGTGGAGGCGAAGATCGGCGATCGGGCGGAGATCGACCGGATCTTCCGGGAGAGTGTGGCCGATGCCTTTGCCCAGCACGAGGCGCAGAAGAAGGCCGCCGACGATGCGCGCAGGGAGGAACAGCGGCTGGCATGGGAGAAGGCGCGTGCGCAGCAGGAAGAGCAGCGATGGGCCCAGGTTGCGAAGGACTTCAGCCTCAACGAAACCCAGAAGGAGCAGTTGCGCGGCGCAAGCCAGGCGATCCGCCAGGAGTTCGAGGCCGTCATGTCGGAAGTGCGCGCCAGCGGCCAGCCGCCGGACATGGATGCCATGCGGAAGCAGGCCGCGGACCTGAAGACGAAGTACGAGGCCACTCTCGCACAGACGCTCACGGCGGAGCAACTGGAGGCCTTCCGCAAGCAGGACATGAGCCTGCGGATGCTGGATGGAATGGTCCAGGGCAACCGCGGGCCCGGGATGTTCATGATGGGCGGCGGCCGCAGCGAGCGCGTCCGCGGCGGGGACCGTGGCGACCGCGGACCCTAGTCCGCCGAGGGCCGGTGAAGACGCGCAATTTTCTTGATTTGCGGCGAAAATTGCGCAAGAAAAAAATATCTTGGTTTGGGGGTTGACATCGCCGTGCCCGTACCCTAGTTTCGCGCGAACCGTGCTGGAAGGCAGAACCAAACGGAGACGATCATGGATATAATGAGCGGATTTCGACGGATCGGGTGGAGTCTTGCGGTCGTTGCGCTGGCGATGGGCTGCGGCGAGGATTGGACGCACCTCGATGTGACACCGGAAAGCGAGTCACAGGCGCCGGTGGAGACGGTCGCTGCAGCCGAGCCGGCTGCCGCGCCTGCCGCCGCGACGGCGACGGCGTCCGCACCTGTGACGTCGGGTGGCAAGCCATCGGGAACCCTTGGCTCCACGGGAGGAAGCGGATTCCTGTGGAAGCCTGTTTCGGAGTCCAACGGCAGACTCGTGGTCCTGATTCCGGCGCAGTACACCGGACGGATTGCCTCGGTCTTCCTGGCCCGTCGCACCGGCACGGTCATCGAGCAGGGCTCGTACGTTGGCATTTTCAACGGCGGGCGGGCGCACTACTGGTTCTCGGCCCCCGGATCGTCGTATGGGTCGTCCATCTTCGTGGTGGCCGATCTGGAGGGCGGAACGTCCGTCAACTGGTTTGTTCCCAACGGTGGGTCTCGCACGGAGTATTGATCCGGGACGGTGCATGCGGGCGGTTCGCGGGCTTCCGCGGACCGCCCGATGCGTTTGGGGCTAGGCCTGCGGCGGCTTGTGGACCTCGGGAGCGGGACGGCCAAGCCGGGCGAGGACCTGGATCATGTCCTCCCACACCTCCCAGTATCGGGCCTTCTCGTCCCCTCCGCCGCGCAGGAGATAGGACGGATGGTACGTGGGCATGACCGGGATCCCCCGGAATTCGTGCCACTGGCCGCGCAGGCGCGTGATGCCCTTGAGTCCGAGCAGACCGAGAGTGGCCGTACCCCCCAGGCACACGATGACCTTCGGGT
>CAYXFW010000201.1:0-5691 GCA_964464305.1 uncultured Verrucomicrobiota bacterium | reverse complement strand
ATGAAGACGCGGCGGCGCCCAAGCTCTACCAGGTCGGGCAGGGGATGCCGAAGCACAAGCAGTTCCTGCACCTGATGGAAGACGCAGCCATCCGGCGGATCTACGAGAAGTTTGAATCCTCCATGCTGACCGACATGCACAAGGAGGAGGCGCGCGAGCTTCGCGAGGAGCTGTTCTTCACAATCGACGAGAAGGGCAACGATGCGAGCCTGACCGAAAAGGGCTGCGCGGCGCTGAATCCGGACGATCCGGAGATGTACGTCCTCCCGGACCTTGCGGCCGAACTCGCGGTGCTCGACGGCGATGCGTCGCTGACGCCCGAGGAGAAGCTGGCGCGGCGCCAGAAGATGCAGGACATCTTCGCGGACCGCAACGAGCGCATCCACGCCGTCGACCAGCTCATCCGCGCCTACAGTGTCTACGAACGCGATGTCCAGTACGTGATCCAGGAGAACCAGATCGTCATCGTCGACGAGTTCACCGGCCGCCTGATGCCCGGGCGCCGCTGGAGCGACGGTCTCCACCAGGCGATCGAGGCCAAGGAGGGCGTGAAGGTCGAGCGCGAGACGCAGACGCTTGCGACGATCACGATCCAGAACTATTTCCGCATGTACAAGAAGCTCGCCGGCATGACGGGCACGGCGGAGACCGAGGCGGACGAGTTCCACCAGATCTACAAGCTCGATGTCGTCGTCATGCCGACCAACCGCCCGGTGCGGCGCGTCGACCAGAACGACCGCGTCTACAAGACGCAACGCGAGAAGTACAACGCGGTCATCGACGAGATCGCGCAACGCTACGAGGCGAAGCAGCCGGTGCTCGTCGGCACCGTCACCGTCGAGCACTCCGAGATCATCAGCCGCATGCTGCGGCGCCGCGGCATTCCGCACAACGTGCTTAACGCGAAGAACCACGAGCGCGAGGCCGAGATCGTGTCGCGGGCCGGCGAGCCGGGCGCGGTCACGATCGCGACGAACATGGCCGGCCGTGGCACGGACATCAAGCTGGGCGAGGGCGTCGTCTGGCTGCCCCGCGACGTGATCCTGTCGCAGATCCGGCTGACCGACCCCTACGAGGGTTCGCCGCTGCGGAAGCTGCTTCTCGACAAGCCCTGCGGCCTGCATGTGCTCGGTTCCGAGCGGCACGAGGCCCGCCGCATCGACCGCCAGCTTCGCGGCCGTTGCGCCCGCCAGGGCGACCCGGGTTCCTCGACCTTCTTCGTCTCGCTCGAGGACGACCTGATGCGCCTCTTCGGCTCCGACCGCATCTCGCGGATCATGGAACGCCTCGGCATCGAGGAGGGCGAGGTGCTGGAGCATCCGTGGCTGAACCGGTCGATCGAGACCGCCCAGCGCCGCGTCGAGCAGCAGAACTTCTCGATCCGCAAGAGGACACTCGAGTACGACGACGTGATGAACACGCAGCGGACCATCATCTATGGCTTCCGCGGCGAGGTGCTGCGCGCGGAGGACGTGCGCGCCTACCTGATGGACATGGTCGAGGACGTCGTCTCCACCCACGCCGAACCGGCTGCGGAGGGCGGCGAGGACGGGATGCGCGACTTCGTGCAGTGGGTGGACATGACCTTCCCGCTCGGCATGACCCCGGCGCAGATGCCGTCCCCCGCGACGGCCGAGGGGCTGACCTCCGCGGTCATGGAGCGCATCCGCGCCGCCTACGACCTCAAGGCGAAGATGGAGGATGCCGTGGAGCTGGCGGAGCTCGAGCGGCAGATGATCCTCTTCGCGATCGACAACCACTGGCAGGAATATCTGCGCGGCATGGACGCGCTGCGCCAGGGCGTCGGCCTGAGGGCCTACGGCCAGCGCGATCCGCTGGTCGAGTACAAGCGCGAGGCCTACGACCTGTTCGCCGACCTGATGGACAAGATCAAGATGGACGTCGCGACGCGGATGTTCCGGTCGTCCACCTCGCTCGAGGCCTTCGAGCGGATGATCCGCGCCCTGCCGCAGTCCTTCGTCCACGCCCAGGTCCAGACCCTCGGCGGCGAAGCCCCTTCCGCCGGTGCGGCCGCCGAGTCCGCGGGGCCCAGCGGCGAGGACGCCGCCATGCAGGCCGCGCTGCGCGCGCCCGCGACCCCGATCCGCAACGAGGGCCCGAAGGTCGGCCGAAACGACCCTTGCCCGTGCGGCAGCGGCAAGAAGTATAAGAAATGCCACGGGGCCTTGCTGGGATGATGCAGACACCGTCCGTAATCAATCGGAAACGGTTGATGCCGTGAAGACGTCCGGCATTTCGGGATTACGCATCGCCCCCTGGCGCTGGATCTGCGCCGCGCTGTCGGGTGGCCTGATGTTCGCCGCGTTCCCGCCGCTGGAATGGTCCGCCTGCGCGTGGGTCGCCCTGATTCCGCTCTTCTGGGCCGTGCGCGGGCTCGATCCGCGGCACGCGGTGCGTCCCGCATTTGTCGCCGGCGCGGTCTTCTGGCTGCCCTCGCTCTTCTGGGTTGGCTGCGTGACCTGGGCGGGCTGGGCGATCCTGTCGCTCTATTGCGCGCTCTACACGATTCCGCCCGCGATGGTCTTCGCGTGGCTGCAGTCCGGCCGTGTCCGCGCATGGCCCGCCTCGCGCCTGCTGCTTCTCGTTGCGTCCGCCGCCGCGTGGGTCGGATGGGAGCACCTGCGCGGGGTCTTGTTCACGGGCTTCGCCTGGAACTTTATCGGCGTGAGCCAGCATGCGAATCCGCTGTTCGCGCAACACGCGGAATGGGGCGGGGCGGCGGCGGTCTCGGCGCTCGTGGTCTGGGTCAATGCGGCGGGCGTGCTGGTGCTGGAGGGATTCGCCGTCCGCGGTGGACTGCGGCAGACCCGGCCCGAGGTCGCCTTCGGGTTCCTCGTCATGACGGCTGCCGCGTTCGGCGGCTGGCGGATGCTGGCCCGCCTGCCGGAGCCGGACGGCGCGGTCCGCCTCGGGCTGGTCCAGCCGGCCATTCCGCAGTACGAGAAGTGGACGGAGGAATTCTGGGATGCCATGTACGGGCGGCTCGGAGTACTCAGTCGCGCCGCGCTGCACGCCCGGCCGGACCTGGTCGTCTGGCCCGAGACCGCGGTGCCCGACAACCTTCGCGACAACGAAGGCGTGCTCGCGCTGGTCGCGGGCATCGTGTCGAACGGCGTGCCGCTCCTGGCCGGGGGGATCGATACGTCGCGAACGGACGACGGGGAGTTGCTCTCGTTCAATACCTCCTATCTCATCGGCCCCGGTCCGGCCATCCGGGACACCTACGACAAGCAGCACCTCGTGCTCTTCGGCGAGTTCGTGCCGTTCGCACGCTGGCTGCCGGCGCTCCGGAGGCTGACCCCGATCGAGTACGACGTTTCGCCCGGGCGAAGATCGACCGTGTTCCGCCTGGCACGGCCGGGAACCGCGTTCTCGGCCATGATCTGCTTCGAGGACACGATCGCCTCCATGGCGCGCCGCTTCGTGAGGGATGGCGCCAGGTTCCTGATCGTGCAGACCAACGATGCCTGGTTCGACGGCACATGGGGACCGCGCCAGCACATGATCCAGAGCGTCTTCCGCGCCATCGAGACCCGGACGCCCCTCGTACGATGCGGCAATTCCGGCGTCACCTGCTGGATCGATCCCGCGGGCCGCATCGGCGGCGCGGGCGGCGAGCGCACGGGATCGCTGCCTGTGATGGGATCGGACGGCCGGCCCGCCTCCGGCTTCCTCACGGTCGAAGTCCCGTTCCACAGCACGGCGCCGGCGGAGCCGACGTTCTTCCTCCGCCACGGCCCCGTCTTTGGATGGGCAATGGCGTTGCTGGCGGTCCTGCTCTTCATCCCCGCGTGGCGGATGAGGGATACGGCGGACATTGCGTGACCCCGGCCCCGCGGGTTCCGTCGATGGCCCAGGCGTGAACCCTGTTCCTGCGGGCCGGGATACGGGGACACAGTTAATAAAGTGTGACCCCCTTCCGGAGTCCGAGATAGAGGACACGGCGGACGCGCCTGACAGTCGTCGGGGCGGCTGATATAAGGGCCATCATGACTCTCAACCGAATCGCGTTCGCAATTGCGGCCGCCGGGTGCCTGGCGGCCGGGGCGGGGGAAAACCTGATCGCGCCGGACTGGACGAGCGGTCTGCCGCGGACCGACCCGGCGGTGTGGAGCGTCGAGCGGGCGCCGGGGCCGAGGGACGAGCCCGGGGTGCGGTTCACGATCCGACGCCCCTCAGATCCCTTCTACCAGCTCCAGATCGGCCGGCCGATCGCGGCCGCTGTGCCGGCCGACCACCGACTGGCGCTGACCTTCCGCGCGCGCTCGCCGACACGCAATCCGGTGCGCGTCGTCGTCGAGCAGGGCCGCCCGCCGTGGGAGGCGGCGGTCGACGTTTCGGCGACGATCGCGGAGACATGGACCGACTACGGGTCGACGCAGACCGTCGAGAGAGCCCGCGAGGCCGGCGAGTTGAACGTTCGGCTGCAGGTCGGTCACCGGGCCGGGACGATCGAACTTGCCGCCCTGCGCGTGGAGGATCTCGGCCTCGATCCGGCGGTCCTTGTGGCGCGCGCCGCGTTGGAGCCGGCCGCCATCGCGGCCCGGATCCGGAAGAATCGCCAGGCGGATCTCGTGGTCCGCGTCGTCGATGCGTCGGGACGCCCGGTCCGGGACGCGAAGGTCACGGTCGAGCAGACGCGTCACGCGTTCCTGTTCGGATGCAATGCGTTCCTGATCGACCCGTCGTCGGCCGAGCCGTGGCAGCAAGCCTATCAGGACCGGTACGCCGCGTTGCTCAACTACGCGACGCTCCCGTTCTACTGGGGCGCCTACGAGCCCGCGCCGGGGCGGAAAAGCGAGGCAAGGCTCGAGGCGATGGCGCGGTGGTGTGCGGATCGCGGCATCGCGGCGAAGGGTCACCCGCTGTGCTGGCACGAGGTCTGGCCGCGTTGGGCGCCGAAGACCGCCGATGAAGCCATTCCTCTGCTGCGCGGCCGTGTGGAGGAGATCATCCCGAGGTTCAAGCCGTGGATCGCCTACTGGGACGTGTGGAACGAGGCCAACGCGGCCGTCCATCACCCCGGAACCGGCGTCGGACAGTGGGTGATGCGTGACGGTCCCGCGGAGCCTGTCCGCCAGGCCCTCGGCTGGGCGCGGGCCGCGTCGCGCGACGGCGGTCGCGTACTGCTCTACAACGATTTCGATGTGAGCCCGGCGAACGAGCGCCTGGTCGCCGAACTGGCCGCGTCGAACGCACTGCCGGATGCCGTCGGCATCCAGTCGCACATGCACGGCGGCACCTGGAGCCCCGCGCGGGTGTGGTCCGTGACCGAGCGTTTCGCGCGGTTCGGCCGGCCGCTGCACTACACGGAACTGACCGTGCTCAGCGGCGATGGAAAGCCCCGCGAGGGGGAGCACGAGGCAAGGCAGGCGGAATACGTCGAGTCGCTCTACCGGCTCCTGTTCAGCCATCCGTCCGTCGAAGCGATCACGTGGTGGGACTTCAGCGATCTGCGCGCATGGAAGGGGGCCCCGGCGGGACTCGTCCGCGCCGACATGTCCCCGAAGCCCGCCTACGACCGGCTCCTCGGGCTGATCAAGCGCGAATGGTGGACCCGCGCCGCCGCGACCACCGACTCCACCGGCGCCGCCCGCCTCCGCGCCTTCCGCGGCACCCACCGCATCACCGTCGCCTCCGGCGGGAAGACCGCAACCACCGAAGCCATCA
>CAYXFW010000200.1:4428-5691 GCA_964464305.1 uncultured Verrucomicrobiota bacterium | reverse complement strand
CGGCCGCCAGCCATTCGGCCCGCGAGATCGCCGGGCCCGGCCCGGCCGCGACGTCGCGCGTGGTCATGCTGCCGGATGCGTCGCACAGCACCGCGACGCGCATGCGCTCCTCGCGGCGTGTGCGGCGGACCCATTCCGGCTTGAGCAGCGTCACCGCGAGCAGCAGGAGGATCACGACACGCAATATCTCGAGCGCCGCCATCGCCCGGCCGCCCGCGCGGCGCGCATGCTCGCGCGCCAGCCACGCGCCGGCGACGAGCGAGACGCCCGCGGCCGCCACGCGCCACCACGACAGGTCGAAACTCCAGAAGGACTCGGTCACGTTGGCGCCCCCGCCCCATCCGCCGCAGGCCGCGGCGTGTGTTCGGTCACCAGAAGGGCCGCCTCGGCCAGGAGAAACAGCATGGCGAGAATCAGCAGCGCCGGCCACAGCTCGCTCTGCTGCGCCGTGCCCGCCCCGGGGGCGGCGAGGTCATGGACCACGTCGGTACGGACCGGAGCAAAGGCCCCGCGGATGCGATCCTCGTCGACCCGCTCCGGATCGTCCTCCGCCGCCGGACGGTTCAACGCAACGATCCTGTCGCCGCACCGGTACACGCCCGCCGCCCGCGACGGATCCGACCCGCCGCCGCCGTCGACCGGATCCCAGATCCCGTCCCCGGGCGCGGGACGCCACGCGCCGCAGGCGGCGATCGTTCCGCCGCCGAGCCGGCGCCCGCCCTCGTCCATGAGGCGTTGGACCATCGGCACGAGGATCCAGCCTTCGCCGAGGGACGACCATGCCTCCGGAACGAGCGTCGTCATCGCGTAGCACCGCCCGGCGCCGATTCCGCGACGCGCCAGCAATGGGCGGCCGTCCGCAAACGTCGCCAGCGGTGTCCAGACATCGTCCGGGGAACCACCCGCGGCCGGAGCGAACCCGGCACGCCGGCGAACCTCGATCTGGGCCACCGGCAGACTGCGCCCGTCCAGCGTCCGCGCCAGCGGTCCCTCCAGCTCTTCCCACACCGCAACGCGAAACGCCGCGTCCGCCGGGGCGTTCTCGGCTTTCGTCCACGAAAACCCGAATGCGGGCTCGCCGGCGGGCGCGGCATCCCCCGACGGCGGCAGCAGCAACACGGATCCGCCGCGACGCATGAAATCCTCGAGTCCCGCGGCGGCCGGGCCCGCCGGCAGCGCCCCCTGCCATACGGTCAGGGCGGGCTCCCGCGCCAGGGCCGCGGGCAGGTCCTTCTCCCCGATCTCGGCGGCGGTCCGCCCCTG